>NZ_JBHWVJ010000022.1:0-93593 GCF_042736725.1 Streptomyces sp. NPDC060028
GGAGAAGAGCAGGCGCAGCGAGTTGGAGAGCGTCGTCACCGTGCCGACGGAGGACCGGGCCCCCGGGGCGGACCGCCGCTGCTCCAGCGAGACGGCGGGGGGCAGCCCGGTGATCTCCCCGACGGCGGCCGCGCCCGCGATGAAGGTACGCCTGGAGTTACCGGTGCCTGTGCCTGTGCTGGTGCCCGACCCCGGGTCGGTTTCCGTGCCCGCCATGGCGATGCCCCCTGGTTACCGCTGGTAACAGTCGTGTCAGGCGCAGGAGCATAGGGGTGGCGCGGTCGGCAGGGAAGTTGCGCAGGAGTACCCGGGCGCACTATGGCGCGAAAGGCTCCCTCCGGCGTGCACTGTGGCAATCTTGACCCCACGTCACGGGGAAGAGGAGCCGGTGCATGCCGAGTGAGCCGCTGTCACAGAAGGAGATCGAGGACCGGTTGCGGGAACTCCCCGGCTGGGCCTTCGAGGACGACCACATCCTGCGCACCTACCGGCTGGGCACGCACTTCGCGGCGAGCGCGCTGGTCAGCCATATCGCCGCCGTGCAGGAGGAGTTGAACCACCACTCCGACCTCACCCTCGGCTACAACACGGTCCGTCTGTCGGTCAACAGCCACGACGCTGGCGGCGCGGTGACCGAGAAGGACTTCGAACTGGCCCAGCGCGTCGAAGGCCTCGCCCCGGCCCACGGCGCCGCCTGATGGCGAGACTCCGTACCCTGCTCGACTACGACGCCGAGGCCGAGGCCTACGACGCCACGCGCGGCGGCGCCCCGCGCGCCGAGGCCGCGGCGGCCGCGGTCCTCGACCTGCTCCCCGCCGCCACCCGCAGCCTGCTCGACCTCGGCTGCGGCACCGGCATTGTCACCACCCGGCTGGCGTCGGGCCGCCCGGGGCTGCGGGTCCTGGGCGCGGACGCCTCGTACGGGATGGCCGCGATGGCCTCGGCCCGCGGGATCCCGGTGGTGCTCGCCTCCGGCACCCGGCTGCCGGTGCGGACGGGGTCGGTGGACGCCGTGAGCGCGGTGTGGCTGCTGCACCTGCTGCGGGAGCCCGGCGTGGTGCGGGCCGTCATCGCCGAGGCCGGGCGGGCACTGCGGCCCGGCGGGGTCTTCGTCACCACCGTGGACAAGGACTCCGCGCATGACGTCGGCAGCGACATCGACGCGGTGCTCGATCCGCACCTGACGCCCACCCCGGCCGACTCCACCGAGGCCGTGACCGGCTACGCGGCCGCCGCGGGCCTGCGTCCCGCCGGCGAGGCCGGCTTCCGCGGCCACGGCCAGGGCCGCTCCCCGCGCGCCGCCGCGGCCGCGCTGCTGGCCGGGCAGTACGCCTCCCGGGTCATGCCCCGCGGGATCACCCCGCGGGAGCTGGCGGACCGGCTGGAGCTGCTGCCCGACCAGGAAGTCCCGCGCGCGGAGCCGACGTACCGGCTGCGGAGCTTCGTACGCGACTGACCGCTCCGCACGGGGCCCGGGACCGGACCGGCCGGTCAGACGGCCGGGGGGTCCGCGACCGGCTCCAGGCGCCACCACTGCGCCGGGGAGTCGGTGTCCTCGCACTGGCGGGCCTGGCCCTGTGCGTCCGCCTCCAGTGGCAGGCCGCTGATCGCGGCGATCAGCGAGACCACCCCGGGATCGTCGAGGTGTTCCTCGACGATCCACTCCTGCGCGCCGAAGGCGTTCGCCCGCCACACCTGGACGCGGGCGCCGCTCTCGGTCGAGGCGTTCGCGACGTCGAGCCGCTTGCCGTTGTGGACGCTGACCAGGTGGAAGAGGCCGCCGCCGCTGTGCACCGGCGAGATCTCCCACTGCCGGGCGGCAGGGGGCGCGCCGTCGGGGCCGACGCACACCCGGTTGCCGCCCTCCACCTGGAGCAGTAGGCCGTCAGCGACATTACGGACCCGGAAGACGCCGTCAGGAGCCTGCACGGCGGCCGCTCAGGCGTCGAAGACGGTGGGATCGGGCCCGATCCGGCGGCCCGCGGAGCCGGCGCCCAGGGCGTCCAGCGCGGCGATGTCGGCGGCGTCCAGCTCGAAGCCGAAGACGTCCAGGTTCTCCCGGATCCGGGACGGGGTCGCGGACTTCGGGATCACGACGTTGCCGTGCTGGAGGTGCCAGCGCAGCACCACCTGTGCGGCGGAGCGGCCGTGCTTGGCGGCGATGTCGGCGACGGCGGGGAGCGTCAGCAGCTCCTTGCCCTGGCCGAGCGGCGACCAGGCCTCGGTGGCGATGCCCAGGCGCGCGTGCGCCTCGCGCAGCTCGGTCTGCGGGAAGAGCGGGTGCAGCTCGATCTGGTTCACGGCCGGGACCAGGGAGCTCTCGGCGCCGAGCCGCTCCAGGTCGGCCGGGCGGAAGTTCGACACGCCGACGGCCTTCGCGCGGCCGCTCGCCGCGATCTCCTCGAAGGTCTTCCAGATGGCGAGGAAGTCCTCGCGCATCGGGCGCGGCCAGTGGATCAGGTACAGGTCGACGTGGTCCAGGCCCAGCTTCGCGAGCGAGGTGTCGAACTCGCGCAGCACGTTGTCGCGGCCCCAGGTCTCGGACGGGCCGTTCCACAGCTTGGTGGTGACGAACAGCTCCTCGCGCGGCACCCCGGCACCCGCGATGGCCTTGCCGGTGCCCTCCTCGTTGCGGTAGACGGCCGCCGTGTCGATGCTGCGGTAGCCCGCCTCCAGCGCGGTCGTGACGGCCCGCTCGGCCTCGGCGTCAGGGATCTGCCAGACGCCGTAGCCGAGCTGGGGCATGAGCGTGCCGTTGTTGAGCTTGATGGTCGGGACCTGGTTCACGTCTGGCTCGTTCCTCGGTTCTGGGCGGGCTGGCGCCGGTCGTCTGTGGATCTCCCCACGACCGGCGACAACCGGACGTCCGGACGGGGTATTCCCGCCAGGCGGACGGCCCCCCAAGGGGCGGGGTTCAGGCCCCGAGATAGGCCTCCCGTACGAGGGGATCGGCCCGCACCTCGGCGGCCGTGCCCTCGGCCAGCACCGTACCGAGGTCCAGTACGACCACGCGCGTGCACAGGTCCATCACGAAGGCGACGTTGTGCTCGACCAGCAGCACCGCGCAGCCCTCCTCCGCGGCCAGCCGCCGAACCACCGTCGCGAGCCGCTCCCGCTCGGGGGCCGACATGCCGGAGGCGGGCTCGTCCAGCAGCAGCACGCGCGGCGGATCGGCCACGGCGCGGGCCAGCTCCACCATCCGGGCCTGGCCGACGGGCAGCCCGCCGGCGTACGCCGCGCCGAGCGGGCCGATGCCGCACGACTCCAGTACCCGTTCACCGCGCTCGCGGCGTTCGTGCTCGCGGCGGCGCCGGGCCGGGGAGGAGAGCAGATCGGCCGCGAGACCGCCCCCGCCGCCGCGCCACTCCTGCGCGACGAGCACGTTGTCGGCCACGCTCAGCTGCCCGAAGAGCTGCTGGCGCTGGAAGGTCCGGCGCATCCCGTGCCGGGCCCGCCACACGGGGGAGCGGCGGGTGATGTCGGCCCCGTCGAGCAGCATCCGCCCCCGGTCCGGCCGCCGGATCCCGGACAGGACGTCGAACAGCGTGGTCTTCCCGGCCCCGTTCGGCCCGATCAGCCCGCACACCTCGCCGGCCCGGATCCCGAGGTCGACCCCCGACAGCGCTGTGACGCCGCCGAACCGGACACTGATCCCGCTGCCCTGCAGCACGTACGGCGTCGTCATGTGGCGATCCCCAGGTAGGCCTCGGTGAGCCGGTCCTCCTCCACCTCGGCGCGCGGGCCGCACCAGGAGACCCGGCCCTGCGCGAGGTAGGCGACGGTGTCGGCGATCCCGAGGATCTCGGCGGCCTTCTCCTCCACCAGCAGCAGCGCGGTCCCGGCGTCGCGGAGTTCGGTGAGCAGCGCGTACACCTCTTCCACCACGCGGGGTGCGAGGCCGAGCGAGGGCTCGTCGGCGATCAGCACCTCGGGTGGCCGCTGCAACAGCGGGGCCAGGGACAGCAGTTGCTGCTCTCCGCCGGACAAGGCGCCGGCGGCAACGCCGCGGCGCTCGCGCAGCCGGGGGAACCGGGCGTAGACGGCGTCCCGTTCGGCGGTGTCCTTCAGGTACAGGGCCAGATTCTCCTCGATGCTGAGCGCGGGGAAGATCCCGCGGCCCTCAGGGGCCAGCAGCACCCCGCTGCGGGCCCGGCGCACGGCCCCGTCGGCGGTCATGTCCCTCCCGCCTACGCGGACGGCCCCGCCGGTGACGGGCAGCAGCCCGGCGGCGACCCGGCAGGCGGTGCTCTTGCCGGCTCCGTTGGGCCCGAGCACGGCGAGGATCTCCCCTCTGCGGACGATGAGATCCACCCCGTGCAGCACGAGCCCCCCGTCGTACCCGGCGGTGACGCTGCGCAGCTCGAGCGCGGGTACGACGGGGGCGGGCGATTTCAGCGCTGGCCGGGGCGGATCCGGCCTCGCCGGCGTTGGAGGCGCGGGGTCCGGGGTGGAGCCCCGGGAAGCGGCGGCGCGCCGCTTGGCCAACCGCACCGGAACGGCCGCGCAGTAGCCGTCGGGGTCATTGGCCAGGGCCAGGCCCGCCAGGCCGAACAGGATCACCGGCAGGTGCGCCGACGAGGTCACGTAGTCGGACAGGACGCGCGGGGCGAGCGCGAACACCAACCCGGCCACGGCCGCGTACTGCGGCCTGCGCACACCCGCCGCCACGACCACCGCCAGCCACACCAGCCCCGTCATCGCCGTGAAGTCCGTCGCCGTGATGCGGGTGTTGTACGACGCGTACATCACGCCCCCGAACCCGGCCAGCCCCGCCGACAGCGTGAACAGCAGCAGCTTCGTACGCAGCACCGACACCCCGCTGGCCATCGCCGCGGCCGGAGCCGACCGCACGGCCAGCATCGCCCGCCCGGTCGGCGAGTTCCGCAGCGCGCTCAGCCCCGCGGCCACCACGGCGACCAGTACCACCAGCGCCACCCCGAGGGCCCGGTCGTCGGACAGGTCCACCGGCCCGAACACCGGCCGCGGGACCGACCAGCCGGAGTCGCCGTTGCGCAGCCACCGCATCTGGAAGAGCACCTGGTCGGCCAGGAACGCCAGCGCGAGGGTGGCCAGTGCCAGCGAGCGCCCGCCGAGCCGCAGCGCGGGCAGCGCGACGAGCGCCCCGAGCACGGCCGCCACGCACGTGCCCACCGCGGCCGCCGCCACGAACGGCCAGCCCCGGCTCATCAGCAGCCCCGCCACCAGCGCGGCCCCGGTGACGAACGTGCCCTGGGCCAGCGACACCATCGCCCCGAGCCCGGTCACCACCGTGAAGGACATGAACACCAGGGCCAGCGCGAGCCCTTGCGCGAGGAGCCCGCTCCAGAACGGGGTGGTCACCGTGTAGAACGACGTGCCCAAGAGCACCGCCGCGCCGGCCCACACCCCCCACCGCCGCGCCCAGGTCGCCCCGGCGAGGTGGTCCACCGAGGGCGCGTCCGCGGCGGCCGTCCCGGCGGTCCGCGCCCGCCGGGTCAGCACCAGCAGCCCCGCGAACAGGATCAGGAACGGCACCGCCGTGCGGAAGCCCGTGATGCCGTCGGCGAAGTGCGCGTACCCGACGGCCAGGTTCTGCAGCACTCCGAGCCCGAGCCCGCCCGCGAAGGCGAGCGGCACGGACGCGAACCGCCCGATGACCGCCGCCGTGGCCGACACGAACAGGAACAGCGTGAAGTCGTGCGCCGACAGTCCCAGCAGCGGCGTCGCGAGCACCCCCGCCAGACCCGCCAGCCCCGACGCGATCATCCACGCCACCGACGACAGCCGGTCGGCGCTGATCCCGCGCAGTTCGGTGAGCGGGCGGTTGTCGACGGCGGCCCGCAGCAGCAGCCCGAGCCGGGTGTGCCGCATCAGCACCCACAGGGCCACCGCCACCGCGGCCGTCACCACCCAGGTGATCAGCTGGTCGGAGTCGATGCCGACACCGTCCAGGGGCTGCCAGGCCTTCGCCGGGCTCGGGCCCACGCCCGGCAGGCCGAACTGGTTCTCGGCCGGTTTCATGGGAGCGCCCGCGTCCGTGAGCAGCTCGACCGCCCACAGCCCGGCCGCGGGCAGCGCCACCAACAGTCCGATGGTGGCCACGATCTGTGCCGTCTCGCCGACGCGGGCGAGGCGCCGAAACATCAGCCGGTCCAGGGCCCATCCGAGCCCGGGGGCCAGTACGCACACCACCAGCAGCGCCGCCGGGACGGCCGGCCACCCCAGCCCGGAGTGCAGTTCGTAGAAGGTGAGCGCACCCAGGTAGGCGGTGGCCCCGTGCGCGAAGTTGAACAGCCCGGACGCGGAGTACGACAGCACCAGCCCGGAGGCGAGCAGTGCGTACAGGGCGCCGGACACCAGACCGCTCAGTACGACGGCGAGCAGATCTCCCATGCCCGCACCCCTACTTGAAGGGGATCGGCTCGTGGCACTGGAACGGTACGGAGACCTCGTACGCCCCGTTCTTCAGCTGGACGAGCGCCCCGCAGCCGAAGCTGTCCTTCTGCCCCTTGGGCTCGGCCCGGTCGCCCACGAGCGTGCCGGTGTCGGAGAAGCCCTGCGCGGCGGCCTGGAAGGACTCGACGGTCAGGTTCTTCCCGGCCTTCCGCGCGATGGACACGAAGAGGTCCGCCGACATGTATCCGGTCAACATGTGCATGTTGAGGGGCACTTCCTGACCGCCCGCGGCGGCCTTGATGTCGGCTTTGAACTGCGCCATTTTCGGGTCGGTCGACTCGAACGGCTGGAACTGCAGCAGGACGCGCACCCCGTCCAGGGCCTGCTTGGTGGCGTCCTTGGCGAGCAGCCCGGGGTCGTAGTCGGTCGGGTCGGAGAGCAGCCCCTGGTAGCCGCTGCGCTTGAGCGCGGTGAACAGTCCGATGTTGTTGGGGGTCTGCATGACCGAGACGACGGCGTCCGGTGCCTTGCCGTCGTTGCTGTCGAGGATCTCCTTCACGTACGCCGACCAGTCGCTCGGCACGGCGGTGCCGGGGACGGCGGCCTTGGCGTACGAGACCTTGAACCCGGCGCTGGTGAAGCCCTGTTGGAAGGTGCGCACGCCGAACTTTCCGGCGTCGCTGTCGTTGGCGATGATCGCCACCGACTTGCCCCGGGCCCCGCCGAGGAGTTGGCCGATGCCCTCCGGCCAGGTCTGGTTGATGGTGCCGCCGGGGGTGGGGACGAGGCAGCCGTTGAAGCCGTAGATGTACTTGGGCCCGCAGAAGGAGGGCAGCGTGCCCCAGCCGAAGGTGGGCACCTTCTCCTGTTCCAGGAAGTCGGCGCCGGAGAAGGTGACCGAGCTCATGGGGGAGACCGCGAAGACCTTGTCCTGCTGGACCAGCTTGCGGGCGGCGGCGAGGTTCTTGGCGGGGTCCTGCCCGTCGTCCTCGGCTCCGATGTAGTCGATCTTCCGTCCGTTGACGCCGCCCTCGGCGTTGGCTCTCAGGTACCGGGCCTTGGCTCCGAGGTCGGTGTCCTTCTTGCTGTAGCCGCTGGCGCTGGTCATCGACACGATCCCGCCGACCTTGACGGAATCGGCGCTCACCCCGCGGGAGTCGCCGTCCTTCGAGGGGGAGCTGCTCCCGGAGGCGGAGTTACAGGCGGAGACGAGCGCGAGGGCCGCTGCCGCGGCGGCCAGGGTGCGGATCGGTCGCAACATGTGTGGGATCCCCTCCGGTCGGAATCCCCGCATTCTGTGCGTGACCTGACGCCCCGTCAATACGACTGACAGGGTGAAGTGACGGTCCGTCAGATTGTGATCTGCGGTCGGCGGATCAGGGCGCGTACAGGGCCGCCACCTCCTTCGCGTACGTCTTCTCGATGGCCCGTCGCTTCAGCTTCAACGACGGCGTCAGCAGGCCGCGTTCCTCGGTGAACTGCTCGGCCAGCACCCGGAAGGTGCGAATCGCCTCGGCCTGGGAGACCAGCGTGTTCGCGGCCACCACCGCCCGGCGGATCTCCGTCGCGAGATCGGCGTCGTGCACCAGGTCCGAGGCCGGCAGCTGCGGGCGGCCCCGCATCGCCATCCAGTGCGCTATCCCCTCCATGTCCAGGGTGATCAGGGCCGCGATGAACGGCCGGTCGTTGCCCACGAGCACGCACTGGGACACCAGGGGATGCGACCGCACCCGCTCCTCCAAGGCGGTCGGCGAGACGCTCTTGCCGTTGGAGGTCACCAGGATCTCCTTCTTGCGCCCGGTGATGGTGAGGTAGCCGTCCTCGTCCAGCCGCCCCAGGTCCCCCGTCGCCAGC
Source organism: Streptomyces sp. NPDC060028 (assembly GCF_042736725.1). Lineage (NCBI taxonomy): Bacteria > Bacillati > Actinomycetota > Actinomycetes > Kitasatosporales > Streptomycetaceae > Streptomyces > Streptomyces sp. NPDC060028. The sequence continues at coordinate 8,230 of NZ_JBHWVJ010000022.1, forward strand.
CAGCCGCCGCGCAGCACCTCCTCCGTGGAGCGGGGGTCGTTGAGGTACCCCGAGAACACGTGCCCGCCGTGCAGCCACACCTCCCCGTCGTCGGCGATGTGCACCGTACTGCCGGGGATCGGCCGTCCGACGGTTCCGTACTTCGTGGCCCCGGGCGGGTTCGCGGTGGCCGCCGCGCACGACTCGGTCAGTCCGTAGCCCTCGAACACCGTGATCCCCGCGCCGTCGAAGAACAGCCCCAGCCGGCGCGACATCGCGGACCCGCCGGACATCGCGTGCCGCACCCGGCCGCCCATCGCGTCGCGGACCTTCCCGTACACCAGCTTCTCGAACAGCTGGTGCTCCATGCGGAGTTTGGCCGAGGGGCCGGGCCCGAGGCCGAACGCCTTCTGCTCGCGCGCCTCCGCGTACCGTACGGCCGTCTCCACCGCCCGGTCGAAGGGGCCGGTCCGCCCCTCCGCCTCGGCCTTGCGGCGGGCAGCCGCGAACACCTTCTCGAAGACGTACGGGACCCCCAGCACGAAGGTCGGCCGGAACGCCGCCAGGTCCGGCAGCAACTCCGCCGCCGACAGGACGGGCTGGTGCCCCAGCTTCACCCGCGCCCGGACGGCGGCCACCTCCACCATGCGCCCGAAGACGTGGGCCAGGGGCAGGAAGAGCAGGGTGGAAGGCTGCTCGCCCGGCCCCGCCTGGAAGACGGACTCCCAGCGGGCCACCATCGTGTCGGCCTCGTACATGAAATTGCCGTGCGTCAGCACACAGCCCTTGGGCCGGCCGGTGGTGCCCGAGGTGTAGATGACGGTGGCGATGGCGTCGGGGGTGACGGCCCCGCGATGGCGGTGCACCACGTCCTCGGACACCCCGCGCCCGTCCTCGACGAGCCCGTCCACCGCGCCCGAGTCGAGCTGCCAGAGCCTGCGCAGGTTCGGCAGCCGCTCGATCACCGACCCGACGGTCATGGCCTGGTCCTCGTTCTCGACCACGCAGGCCGTGCACCCGGAGTCGTACAGGATCCAGTGCACCTGCTCGGCGGAGGAGGTGGGGTAGACCGGGACCGGCTGGGCGCCGATCGCCCAGAGGGCGAAGTCGAAGAGGGTCCACTCGTAGCGGGTACGGGACATCACGGCGACCCGGTCGCCGAAGCCGATGCCGTGGGCCAGCAGCCCCTTGGCGAGGGCCAGCACCTCGGCGGCCAGCTCACCGGAAGTCACGTCCTGCCACACCCCGTCGGCCTTTTGGCCGAGTACCACCCGGCCGGGGTCCTCCAAGGCGTGCAGGAAGACGACGTCGGCCAGACCGCCCACGGGCGCGCCCGTGACGACCGGTGGGACGGTGATCTCGCGCAAGGCCCCGCTCCTCTCCGCGCAGCGCGGTGACGCTACCCCACCGACCCGGCCCGCCGGGGGCGTTGCGGAAACCTCCACAAGATCCCCCCGCGCAGCGTCCGGGCCGTGACCTGCGAGGGAGTGCGTGGCGGGCGGGTCCTTCGGGTCATGCGGGCCTGCTGAGACGGTCGCCGCCCGCGAGGATCGCCGCCGCCAGCGCCTCCGAGGCCGCCGTCGGGCGGCGCTCCCCTTGCAGCAGCGCGAACTCCACCGTCCCGAGGTCCGGAAGCCCGGCCACCCGCACCAGGCCCGGCGGGATCAGGCCCCGGGTGTGGGCCATCACCCCCAGGCCCGCGCGGGCCGCCGCGATCAGGCCGCTCAGGCTGCCGCTGGTGCACGCGATCCGCCACGGGCGCCCGTCGGCCTGCAGGACGTCCAGCGCGCGGGCCCGGGTGATCCCGGGCGGCGGGAAGACGATCAGCGGAACCGGCCGGTCGGGGTCCACCCGCAGCCCCTCCGCACCGATCCACACCATGCGGTCGCGCCACACCAGCCGGCCGCGCTCGTCGCCCCGCCCGCGGCGCTTGGCCAGCACCAGGTCGAGGCGGCCGGCGTCGAGCCGCTCGTGCAGCGTTCCCGACAGCTCCACCGACAGTTCGAGCTCCACCTCGGGGTGTTCGTGGCGGAAGCGCTCCAGGATCTCCGGCAGCCGGGTCAGCACGAAGTCCTCCGAGGCCCCGAAGCGCAGCCGCCCCCTGATCCGCTTCCCGGTGAAGAAGGCCGCCGCCCGCTCGTGCGCCTCCAGGATCGAGCGGGCGAAGCCCAGCAGGGCTTCACCGTCCTCGGTCAGCTCCACGCTGTGGGTGTCGCGGGCGAACAGTGTCCGGCCCGTCGCCTCCTCCAGTCGCCGGACGTGCTGGCTGACCGTGGACTGGCGTACGCCGAGGCGCCCGGCGGCCTGCGTGAAACTCAGGGTCTGGGCCACGGTGAGGAAGGTGCGCAGCTGTGCGGGGTCGTACACACCGCCCATCGTAGGTGCGGTCATCGTGTTCCGTGATGACAGTCAGTGCGGTGTGCGGGTTTCCCGATCACCGTCCACCACCGACCATCGAAGGAGCCCGCCCGTCCGCCCCCCGCGGGCCCCGCCCCCGCCCGACACCGCAAGTGAGCACCCCGCCCATGCGCCGCCCGCACCTCCCCGCCCGGCTCCCAGCGGACCCGTTCATCCTGGGCCTGCTCGCCACCGTCGCCGTCGCCGCCCTGGTTCCGGCCCGCGGCGCGGCCGCCTCCGTCGCCGAAGCCGCCTCCACCGCGGCCGTGGCCCTGCTGTTCTTCCTCTACGGCGCCCGGCTCTCCACCCGCGAGGCCCTCGACGGGCTGCGCCACTGGCGGCTGCACGTCACCGTCCTCGCCTGCACCTTCGTCCTCTTCCCCCTCCTCGGCCTGGCCGCCCGCGGCCTCGTGCCCACCCTGCTGTCGCCCCCGCTCTACAGCGGCCTGCTCTTCCTCTGCCTGGTCCCCTCGACCGTCCAGTCCTCCATCGCCTTCACGTCCATCGCCCGCGGCAACGTCCCCGCCGCGATCTGCGCGGGCTCCTTCTCCAGCCTCGCCGGCATCTTCCTCACCCCCCTCCTCGCGGCCGGCCTGCTCGGCAACAGCGCGGGGGGCTTCTCCCCGGGCTCCCTCCTCAAGATCGTCCTCCAACTGCTGGCGCCCTTCCTCCTCGGCCAGCTGCTGCGCCCGTGGGTCGGCGCCCTCCTGGTCCGCAACAAGAAGACGCTCGGCCGCGTGGACCGCGGCTCGATCCTGCTCGTCGTCTACACCGCCTTCAGTGCGGGCATGGTCGCGGAGATCTGGCACCAGGTCAGCGTCCCGCGCCTCGGCGTCCTGCTGGCGGTGGAGGCCGTCGTCCTGGCCGTCATGCTGGCGGCCACCTGGTACGGGGCGAAGCGCCTCGGGTTCGGCCGCGAGGACCGCATCGCCATCCAGTTCGCGGGGTCGAAGAAGAGCCTGGCCGCCGGACTGCCCATGGCCAGCGTGCTGTTCGGCGCCCATGCGGGCCTCGCCGTGCTGCCCCTGATGCTGTTCCACCAGATGCAGCTGATGGTGTGCGCCGTCCTGGCCCGCCGGCGCGCGCAGGACCCCGTGGCCGAGCCCGGCGCCGAACTACCCGCCGCCCGTGTGGCGGAGGTCTCGCCGACCGGGCAACACCCCAGCTCGCAGGCCCGGTAACGTGCGGCGGTGACCTGGATACGCCCGCTCGGCGCCCACGCCGAACGCCCCTGCACCCTGGTGGTCTGCCGCGGCTGCTGCTGCGGCGACCCCCGCAAGAACCCCGGCACCGACCACGCCGGCCAACTGGCCCGGCTGAGCGAGGCCGCCGCGGCCTCCGGCGGACGTCTGGCCGTCCGTACGACCGACTGCCTCGGGCCGTGCGCGCAGGCCAACGTCATCGTGGTGCAGCCCACCACCGAGGCCCGCCGCCGGGGCGCCCGCGCGGTGTGGTTCGGCTGGGCCCTGGACGACACGGCGACCGACGAGATCATCGCCTGGGCCGAGTCCGGCGGCCCCGGTGCCACCCCGCTCCCGCCGACCCTGGACCTGCACCGGATCGACCCCCCGGTCCCGAAGCCGGCCGCGGCCCGGTCCGCGGCCCGGTCCACGTCCCGGCGCGGGCGCCGCGGTTAGGCCGTCCCTCCCGGCAGGGCGATCCGCTGCTCGCCCGCGTAGATGTTCATGTCCTGCCCCCGCAGGAAGCCGACCAGTGTGAGCCCCGTCTCCAGCGCCAGGTCCACCGCCAGCGAGGACGGCGCGGAGACCGCCGCCAGGATCGGTATGCCCGCCATCACCGCCTTCTGGGCGAGCTCGAAGGAAGCCCGGCTCGAAACCAGCAGGACCGCCCCCGTCAGCGGGAGCCGCCCGGCCTGCAGGGCCCGGCCGACGATCTTGTCCACCGCGTTGTGCCGGCCCACGTCCTCCCGTACGTCGAGCAGCTCGCCCGCCGCCGAGAACAGCGCGGCCGCGTGCAGCCCGCCCGTACGGTCGAAGACCTTCTGCGCCGCCCGCAGCCGGTCCGGCAACTCCCCGAGGAGCTCCGCGGACACCCGTACCGGGTCGGCGGCGATCCCCGGGAAACGGCTCGCCGTACGTACCGCGTCCAGGCTGGCCTTCCCGCACAGCCCGCAGGAGGAGGTGGTGTAGACGTTGCGCTCCAGCGTGATGTCCGGCACCGGAACCCCGGCTCCGAGCTGCACGTTGACGACGTTGTAGGTGTTCGTGCCGTCCTCCGCCGCCCCCTCGCAGTAGGTCACGGCCCGTACGTCCGCCGCGGAGCCCACCACGCCCTCGCTCACCAGGAAACCCACCGCCAGGGCGAAGTCGTCGCCCGGGGTGCGCATCGTGATGGCCAGCGGCTTGCCGTTCAGCCGTATCTCCAGCGGCTCCTCCGCGACCAGCGTGTCCGGCCGGGCCCCGGCTACGCCGCCGCGGATCCGGACGACGCGACGGCGTTCGGTGACCCGTCCCATGTGATCAGTCCACCCGTTCTGTACTCGCCGCGCACTTCTTCGTGCATCTGACGAGCCCATTCTCCCGGATCGGCTCCCGCCGACGCCCCCGGCAGGAAGATCCTCGGAATTCTCCAAATTCCGGGGCCCGAATCCTGTCGGGTCACGCGCCCCCGTACCCATCGGTAGCAGGCGAAGCTGGGAGATCCTGACTGTCGACGAGGGGGGACCCCGCCCATGACCGGTTCACGCGTGGTGGCGCTAGGGCACTACCAGCCCGCGAAAGTGCTCACCAACGAGGACCTCGCGGCCATGGTCGACACGAACGACGAGTGGATCCGTTCCCGCGTCGGCATCAAGACCCGCCACGTGGCCGGCCCCGACGAACCGGTGGACGAGCTGGCCTACCAGGCCGCGGGCAAGGCCCTGGCGAGCGCCGGCCTGACCCCGGACGACATCGACCTCGTCCTCGTCGCCACCTCCACCGCGATCGACCGCTCGCCCAACATGGCCGCCCGCGTCGCCGCCAAGCTCGGCATGGGCAGCGGCCCCGCCGTCATGGACCTCAACGTCGTGTGCTCGGGGTTCACGCACGCCCTGGCCACCGCCGACCACGCGATCCGAGCCGGCTCCGCCACCCGCGCCCTGGTCATCGGCGCCGACAAGATGACCGAGATCACCGACTACACCGACCGCACCACCTGCGTACTCACCGGCGACGGCGCCGGCGCGGCCGTGGTCGAGGCCTGCGACGAGCCCGGCATCGGACCCGTGCTGTGGGGTTCGGTGCCGGAGATGGGCCACGCCGTCCGGATCGAGGGCTCGCCCCCCGTCTTCGCACAGGAGGGCCAGTCCGTCTACCGCTGGACCACGAGCCAGCTGCCCCCGCTCGCCCGCAAGGTGTGCGAGAAGGCGGGGGTCGCCCCGGAGGAGCTGGCCGCCGTGGTCCTCCACCAGGCCAACCTGCGGATCATCGAGCCGCTCGCCGCCAAGATCGGCGCCGTCAACGCCGTCGTCGCCCGCGACGTCGTCGACTCCGGCAACACCTCGGCCGCCAGCATCCCCATGGCCCTGTCCAAGCTGGTCGAGCGCGGCGAGATCCCCTCCGGGGCCCCGGTCCTGCTCTTCGGCTTCGGCGGCAACCTCTCCTACGCGGGTCAGGTCATCCGCTGCCCGTAGGGGCCCGTCAGATGCCCGGGCCCTCGAGTCCCTCGAGGCTGTCCATGAACGAGCTGACGGAGAACACCGCCCGGCCCGGCCCGGCCGGGCCGTACCCGGGAGGCGAGCTCAGACCGAACTCCTCCAGCGTCGCCCGGTAGGTCTCCAGCAAGCGGATGTGGTACTCGAGCGGCGCGCCCTGCGGCGTGGCCTTGCCGAGCGGCGTCGTCGGCTCCGGGCACCAGGTGGTGAAGCGGGGCACGACCCCGCGGGACATGAAGAACCGCAGGCCCTCGGCGGTCGAGTCGATCGCCTCGCTCACCTTGGTGAAGCCGGCGGGGCCGGCCATCTCGATGCCCGCCACGAAGTTGGGGATCACATTGCTCGGGCCGAAGACCTCGGTGGACTCCAGGATCCTGCGGTGCCATTCGTCGCGGCCGACGTAGCGTTCCTTGCCCGGGCAGTGCAGCTCGAACAGCCGGCGGTCCCACACCTCGAAGTTGGGGTGGTAGATCCGGATGCCGTGGTCGTGGAAGCGCTGCACGGCGTCGCGGGGCAGCGCCTGGGCGACGACCTTGCCGATCCAGCGGCCGGGGAAGCGCTCCTCGATGGCCTTCGCGTAATGGCCGTAGAAGTCGGCCTCGTCACGGCCCGCGACCTGCGAGGTGATCGAGCCGCCGGTGAGGGTGTAGGCGCGGGAGGTACCGGCGGTGTCGTACCGGTCGATGATCTCCAGGGCCTCCAGCACCTCCTCGACCGGCTTCACGCCGGTGTACGGCCGGCCCGCCGCCTTGTGCTGGCGCCAGTTGTGGTTGATGTCGCAGAACTGGCACTCCTCCTTCGCGCCGAAGTACTGGCACACCCGGAAGACCGTCAGGTAGATGAGGTAACCCCACTGGATGGTCGGCGCGACCTCCATCACCGACTTGCCGTTCGACAGCTTGTGCCGGTAGTACTCCGGCATCGGCGGCAGGCCGACGTCCGCGATCCGCGCGCCGTCCAGGTACAGGCCGAGCGTGCCGTCCTCGCCGCCGCGCACGACGTACGGGGAGTCCGGGTTGACCCGTACGGACACCACGGTGCGGCGCAGGTCGTACGGGCCGCCGGTGAGCACGATCTCCTCGGGCGGCCGGTTGAGCGCGGCGGCACCGAGCTCCGGCAGGGTGCGGTGGTCGAAGGAGAAGATGAAGTACGACTTCGGCTTGACGTCGCCGGAACCGCCGTCGGCGGTGCCGCTGAGCGCGGACTCGTCAAAGGCCATGCCACCGCGCAGGAGGTCTTCCTTGAGCACCGCTTCCCGGGGCACGTGCGGGAAGCGCTCCATCAGTCCCTCGACCAGCGCGGTACGGCTCAGGCTCTCCATGTACTGCTCCATCCCTGACTCCTTGAGGGTCGCTTCGAAGCCTAACCTCCTGGTTCCCGCACCCCGCGCCCGAGGTCCACAGCCGGGTCCGGCTGCCCGCACCGTCATGCGTGCGGCTTCGCGCGGACGTGCATGCGCTCGCCCTGCCGCCCGAAGAGGCTGAGGATCTCGACGGGCCGGCCGTCCGCGCTGCCGAACCAGTGGGGCAGGCGCGTGTCCCATTCGGCGGCCTCGCCGGAGCCGAGGACCAGGTCGTGCCCGGCGAGGACGAGCCGTAGCCGGCCCTCCAGCACGTACAGCCACTCGTAGCCCTCGTGCGTCCGCAGCTCCGGCTCCGTACCCCGGTCGGGGATGATCATCTTGTACGCCTGGAGGGGCCCTGGCCCCCGGGTCAGGGCGACGGCCGTACCGCCGCTCTGCATGGCGCGGGGCGCCATGCGTACCCGCGGATCCCCCACCTCGGGCGCGCCGACCAGGTCGTCCAGGGCCACGTGGTACGCGCCTGCGAGCGGCAGCAGCAGCTCCAGACTGGGGCGGCGCTGCCCGGACTCCAGCCGGGACAGCGTGCTCTTGGAGATGCCGGTCGCCTCCGAGAGCGCGGCCAGGGTCAGGCCGCGCTTGGCGCGCAGCGCCTTGAGCCGGGGGGCGACCTCGTCGAGGACCTCTTGGTACGGCGCTGGTTCGTCCATGCGGGCATTCCACAGCGCCGTCCCGGAATCGGCAACAACATTTGCCGCTCCCGGCATGCGGGTGGACTCTCCTCGCCATGAAGCCAATCAGTGCGGGACGAGCCGGGGCCGCGGCCCCGGCGACAAGTACGGAACGAACGTCTTCGGTCAGGTGGGTGCTCGCCGGCCTCTCGCTGTCCATGCTGCTGTCCTCGCTCGGCACCAGCATCGCCAATGTCGCCCTGCCGACCCTGGCGCAGGCGTTCAGCGCCTCCTTCCAGCAGGTCCAGTGGATCGTCCTCGCCTACCTCCTGGCCATCACCACGGTGATCGTCAGCGTCGGACGGCTCGGCGACCTCCTCGGCCGCCGGCGGCTGCTGCTCGCCGGGATCCTCCTGTTCACGGCGGCCTCGGTCCTGTGCGGCCTCGCGCCCTCGCTGTGGCTGCTGATCGCCGCCCGCGCGGCGCAGGGCCTGGGAGCGGCCGTCATGATGGCCCTGACCATGGCCTTCATCGGGGAGACGGTGCCCAAGGAAAGGACCGGCAGCGCCATGGGGCTGCTCGGAACGATGTCCGCGGTCGGCACCGCTCTCGGTCCCTCGCTGGGCGGCGCCCTGACATCCGGCCTCGGCTGGCGGGCGATCTTCCTCGTCAACGCACCGCTGGGCCTCGCGACCTTCCTCCTCGCCCACCGCCACCTGCCCGCCGACCGGCGCGACCCCGGGGCCGGCGGGGCCGGTTTCGACCGCGCGGGCACGCTGCTGCTCGCGCTGACGCTCGCCGCATACGCACTCGCCATGACCTTGGGACGCGGCAGCTTCGGTCCGCTCAACGCCGCTCTGCTGTCGGCGGCCGTCTTCGGGGTCGTCCTCTTCGTACGCGCCGAGGCGAGGGCGGCGTCCCCCCTGATCCGCCTGGCGACGTTCCGCGATCCGGTGCTGAGCGCGAGCCTCGCCACGAGCGCGCTCGTCTCGACGGTGATGATGGCCACGCTGGTGGTCGGGCCGTTCTACCTCTCTCGCACCCTCGGGCTCGAAGAGGCCCTGGTCGGACTGGTCCTGTCGGCCGGCCCGCTGGTCGCCGCGCTGACCGGGGTGCCGGCCGGCCGCGTCGTGGACCGCTTCGGCGCACCGCGCACGACCCTCGCCGGTCTCCTCGCGATCGCGGCCGGCGCCTTCGCCCTGTCGATGACGCCGCAGTCGCTGGGCGTCCCCGGCTACCTCGGTCCCATCGTGGTGGTCACCGCCGGGTACGCGGTGTTCCAGACGGCCAACAACACCGCCGTCCTGGCGGATGTCGGCCCGGACCGTCGGGGCGTCGTCTCCGGCATGCTCAACCTGTCGCGCAACCTCGGGCTCATCACCGGTGCGTCCGTCATGGGCGCCGTGTTCGCGCTCGCCTCGGCGACGACGGACGTCACGACCGCGGGACCCGGGGCCGTGGCCACCGGCATGCGGATCACGTTCGCGGTCGCCGCGGTCCTGATCGTCCTCGCGCTGACCCTCGCGACGGGGAGCCGCGCCCTCGCGCGCAAGCGGGCGGGCCTGTCCCGCTGAGCGCGAGACGTCGCGCCTCGCCGTGTCCGGCGAGGCATGCCCGCAGGTCAGCGCGGCGCGTCGCGCGGGGCCCGGGCGAAATATCTGGTCCAACCCGCCTCGAACCTTTGCTATTGTTGTCCATGTCGCCGCGGGAAACCGGGGCCGACCACCTGGTCCGGGTGGCGGAATGGCAGACGCGCTAGCTTGAGGTGCTAGTGCCCTTTATCGGGCGTGGGGGTTCAAGTCCCCCCTCGGACACCAGCAGGAACCCCACTTCGGTGGGGTTCTTTTGCGTTCACGGGCGGGACGTCAGGCGGTGGACCCGCAGGGCGAGCTGGATCTCCAGGGCGCGCGGCGGGGTGTTCCAGGTGTCGCCGAGGAGCCGGCCGATGCGGTCCAGGCGCTGGACCACCGTGTTGACGTGGACGTGCAGGGTGTCCTTGGCCTTGTGCAGGGCGGCTCCGTGGTCGAAGTACGCCTCCAGGGTGCGGACCAGTTCGGTGCCGCGCTTGCGGTCGTACTCGATGACCGGGCCGAGCACGTGCTCGACGTACCCCGGCATGTCGGTCCGGTCCCCGAGGAGGACGCCGAGGAAGCCCAGCCCGGGGAGGTCGGCGCCGTCGCCGGTGCGGCCCAGGGAGTGCAGGGCCTCCACGCAGCGCACAGCTTCGGCGTACACGGCCGGGAGGCCGGCGGGGCCGGTGGCCGGCCCGGCGGAGCCCACGGTGACCGGGCTGCCCAGGGCCTGGCCCAGATCTGCGGCGAGGGACTCGGCGAGGACACCGGGCCGGCCGGGGACCGGGGCCAGCACGACGGCCCGGCCCTCGTGGAGTCCGGCCAGTCCGTCCAGCGCGCGGGCATGACGGGCCGCTTCCGCCGCGAGCCGGGGCCGTAGCGCGGTGTCGCAGTGCAGGACCAGGACGGCGTGCGGGCGGGTGAGGTCGACGCCGAGCTTGCGGGCCCGCAGGACCCGCAGCGCCTGGCTGCCCGTGTCGCGCGGGCGGCCGTCGGGCTCGGCGGTGAGCAGGTCGCCGAGGAGCTCGCCGCGGACCCGGTCCTCGGCCTGTGCCAGGGACCTGCGCAGCAGCAGGAGCAGCGCGGTGACCAGGCTGGCACGTTCGAACAGGCGCCGGTCCGAGTCGGGCAGGTCCGCCCGTCCGGTGAGGCTGATGCTGCCCAGCAGTTCGGGGCCCGCGAGCACCGCGCACACCCAGATGCCGTCCGTGGCGACGGCCCGGCCCCCGGAGCGGGAGGCCGCGGCGCCCCGTACCGGCGGCGGGATCGGATCGGAGGCGACCCGGGCCAGTTCGCTGCCGTCGGCGTCGTGCACCACGAGACCACCGCCCAGCAGGGCGGCGACCTCGTACGCGAGATCGGCGACGTCGCCGCCGCGCAGGACCAACTCGGTGAGGCGGTCGTGGGTTTCGGCGGCCAGGCGCATGGCTTCGCCGTGGGCGCGGACCGTCTCGGTGGCCGCGCCCAGCTCGACCAGGGCGGTACGGGTCTCCTCCAGCAGGCGGGCGCTGTCGATGGCGACCGCGGCGTGGTCGGCGAGCGAGGCGAGCAGGGCGACGGCGTCGGGTGCGAAGTCCCGCAGGCGCCGGTCCGCGGCGTACAGGACGCCGATGACCCGGTCGCCGACCCGCAGCGGGACACCGAGGATGCCGCGCAGCCCCTCCTCGCGCACGCCACTGTCGATGGCCGGGGTGTGCTTGAAGCGGGAGTCGGTGCGGTAGTCGGCGCTGGCGTAGGGGCGGGCGCTCTGCGCGACCAGGCCGCCGAGCCCTTCCCCCATGCCCAGGCGCAGTTGCTGGAAGGCGGCGGAGACGCAGCCGTCGGTGACGCGCATGAACGTGTCGCCCGCGGCCGGGTCGTTGAGGGTGAGGTAGGCGACGTCCGTGCCCAGCAGCATGCGGGCGCGGTGGACGATGGCGCGCAGTACCGCGTCGAGGTCGCGCAGGGCGGCGAGGTCGCCGGCCGTGTCGAAGAGGGCGGTGAGTTCGGCCTCGCGGCGCCGGTGCTGGTCCAGGGTGCGGCGGATGTCCAGCGCCACCCGGGTCGCCTCCTCCACGAGGGCCTGCTCGCCGGCGCCGGCGCCGGCGCCGCGGGCGGCCGCGGCGGGCCCGGCGAAGTGTTCGAGGGGCGCCCCACGGTCCAGCAGGTCCAGCAACTCCCGCAGCGCGGTGGCCGCCGTCTCGTGCGCGGGGTTCATGGAGCGGCCCTCCGGTACGGGTGGTGGTGCGGCGGCAGGGGCGGGGTCAGGCGAGGTCGGGCCGGGTCAGGCGGGGTCCGCGGTGGTGGTCGGGGCGGCTCGCGGGACGACCGGGCGGGCGCCGGCCGGGGTGGCGTACACCGTACTCGCCAGGTCGCGGCCGCGGGTCTCGGCGGCGAAGGCGACGGTGAGGGTGGTCACCACCGCGGCCGCGGACACGTAGAGCGAGACGGGGAACGAGGAGCCGTAGTCCTTGAGGAGCTCGACGGCGATGATGGGCGCCAGCGCCCCCGCGATGATCGAGGCCAGCTGGGAGCCCATCGAGGCGCCGGAGTAGCGGACTTCGGTGTCGAACATCTCGGAGATGAAGGCGGCCTGCGGCCCGTACATCGCGCCGTGCAGCAGCAGACCGGTGGTGACGGCCGCGGTGATCACCGGGAACGACTCGGTGTCGACGAGGGCGAAGAAGCCGAACGCCCACACGGCCATCCCGGCCGAGCCGATCAGCGTGACCGGGCGGCGGCCGATCCGGTCCGAGAGCGCACCCCAGGCGGGGATGGTGACGAAGTGGACGGCGGAGCCGATGAGGACCGCGTTGAGCGCGGTGGTCCTGGGCAGGCCGAGGTGGACGGTGACGTACACGAGGAGGAAGGAGGTGAGGACGTAGTACGAGATGTTCTCGCCGAAGCGGGTGCCGATGGCGCTCAGCACCCGGCGCCAGTCCTTGCGGAACACCTGCACGACGGGGGCGGCGCTCGGGTGCGACCCTGACCGCGACTGTGCCTGCGCCTGCGCCTGCGCCCTGGCCTGCGCGGCGAGGAAGACGGGGGACTCCGAGACGGACAGCCGGATCCACAGGCCGACGGCCACCAGCACCCCGGAGAGCAGGAAGGGGATGCGCCAGCCCCAGGCGAGGAACGCGGCGTCCGTCTGCACGGCGGCGAGCAGCGCGAGGACGCCGGTCGCCAGCAGATTGCCGCCCGGGGCGCCGGACTGCGGCCACGAGGCCCAGAAGCCGCGGTGCTCGTCGCCCCCGTGCTCCGAGACGATCAGGACGGCGCCGCCCCACTCGCCGCCGAGTGCGAAGCCCTGGACCAGGCGCAGCGCGGTGAGCAGGATCGGGGCGCCGATGCCGATGCTCGCGTGTGTGGGCAGCAGGCCCATCGCGAAGGTCGCCCCGCCCATCAGGACCAGGCTGAGCACCAGCAGCTTCTTGCGGCCGAGCTTGTCCCCGAAGTGGCCGAACACCACGCCGCCCAGCGGCCGGGCCAGGAAGCCGATGGCGTAGGTGAGGAACGCGATGAGCGTGCCCGTCAGCGGGTCGGAGGTGGGGAAGAACAGCTTGTTGAAGACCAGGGCGGCAGCGGTGCCGTAGAGGAAGAAGTCGTACCACTCGATGGTGGTCCCGATGAGGCTCGCGGCGACGATCCGTCTGATGCCTGACGGAGCCTTCGAGGCGGTTGCGGGGGAGACCATGTGCACCACTTCCAGGGTGTCTGCGGGGACGTCGGGTGTGGCCACAACGTAGAAGTCCCCGGGGCAGCCGGATATGTGGCTGGTCATCATATTCAGGCCCGGCCAAGTGTGTCCAGGCACCACATCACCCGAACCGGCCTGCTCCGAGCTCACCGGGAGGGGGTCGGCAAGCCCTGCCGGAACTCGCGGAACTGCAGGCCGAGTAAGCCGGAGGTCCCTGTCCGGGGTCAGAACTCCACGGTGACGAATCCGTCCTCGTCGGCCGGTGCGGGAGCCAGCACGCGGTAGCCGAACTCCTGCTTCAGGTCGTCCACGTCCCAGTTCGCCGCCCGGTCCCGGTAGTTGAAGACGAGGTCCTTGGTCGCCCCGCCGTTCTTCAGGATCCGGGCGATGGCGATGTCGTCCGGGTGGCCGTGGATCTTTCCGTTGGTGGAGATCAGGTAGCGCCCGCAGTCGAGGAGGCCGAGGAGCTCGTTCGAGAGGTTTTTGGAGCTGCCGTGGTGGGCCACCTTCAGGGTGTCGATCCGCAGGCGCCCGCCCTCGTCCTCGGCGCGCGGCCGGATCGAGGCCACCAGGCGCGGGTCGTCCGCGTCACCGGTGAAGACGATCCGGGTGCCCTCGAACTCGAACAGCAGGGCGATGCTGGTCGGGTTCGTCGGGGAGCCGTCCCGCTTGAACGGCGCGGCGGCCAGCTTGTCGACGTCGATCGCGCCGAAGTGTTCGATGCCGGGCGTCGCCGCCCTCTCCATGGGGTCCACGCCCGGGATCAGCCCCGCCTCCTGGCACTTCGTCTTCCACGTGGGGATCAGCGACTCCAGCAGCCGACGGTCCGGTGCGAGCACTTCCATCGTGGATCCGTCGTCGAACCAGGTCAGCGGATGGCCCACTTCGATGCTGCGGCCCTCGAAGGCCTTGTTCCAGGGGATCTGCTGGGTGATGAGCGCGGTGGTGACCTTCTCCCCCTCCACCGCGCCGAAGATCTCGCGGTCGTGGAGGTGGTCGAAGCCGTTGAACCACACGTCCCCGAACTCGACCGACCGGTCGGGGTCTTCGAGCAACGCCAGCACGCCGAGGATGTGGTCCTGGTCGACGTGGGTCACCACGAGTACGTCGATCAGGCCGTCCAGCTCGGCGAGCAGGGGCTTGATCCGTCCGTAGGTGCCGTGCCGCCCGCCGTCGAAGAGGATCCTCCGGGTGAAGTCGTCGTCGCCGTACTCGAGGAGCAGACAGTCGCCGTCCTCCGCGGGCAGCATCCTGAGCCGGATCATCACGTACTCCCTTGCGTCAGGTCGAGAATCAGGAACGGTTCGCGCATGTCGGCCAGCCAGGACAGTCGGCGCGCCTGGTCGAGGCGCTCCGCGCACTCGGGGTCGTCGGGGAAGGCGGAGAGCCCCTCCACGAGCCAGACCAGCCCGAGCGTGTAGAACGGGATGCCGCGGTCGAAGGCCTCCATCAGGCCCTTGCGGGCTCCCTCCCTGTCCGGCGAGGCGCGGCGCAGCAGCCGCACCGCCCGCAGGATCGCCCCGTCGCCGAGCCAGGGGAAGGAGCCGGCGAGCCGCTCCAGCCACGGGTCCCAGTACGTCTCGCCCCGCGTGTGGTCGGTGCCGATGAGGACGTAGGCTCCGGCGGCCGCCGCGAGCGGGTTCTGGAACTTGGAGTAGAGCATCGCCTCCACATCGGTGAACAACCGGGCCGCCATGTCCAGGGCTCCCTGGGCCATGTACGCGAGCCCCGCGCCGACCGCCGGGTCGCGCACGGCCACCGAGATCGCGCTGCCGGTCGGGCTCTGCCGCAGATTGACCAGGACCTCGACCTCGCTCGTGCCCCAGGGCAGGGGGAGGGTGACCAGCCGTACGGATCCGGCGGCCTCCACGACCAGGAACTGCCGCTCGCCGGGAGGATCGGCAGGGGTTGCGACCGGCCCGTCCGGACCGAACCGGTAGAGCGGAGAGACCGCCTCCCCGCGCACGTCGGGTGCCCGAAGGACGCGGGGCTTCCCCCGGGTGATCAGCCGGGCGATCGGGCGATCCGGCGGTTTCTCGCCCAGCGCCAGCATCGACGCGAAGGTGCACTTGTCGGGCGCGGCGTCACCGACCCAGGTGGCGAGCCTGGTCAGGGCCACGACGGCCTCGGGAGCGGCATCGTCCGGCGCGGTGGCGGCGGGCGCGGGCGCGGCGGCGGGGGCGGGGGCGACCATGGACCGTGAGGCGACCGACTCGGCGAGAGGGGCCGCGGAGGAGCCGTGGTAGACCCGGCCCGGCTCGATGTTGCCCATGAGGTACTGCCAGGAGTGCGTCTCGTACGGCGAGTCCGTCATGCGGAAGTCCACCGAGGTCTCCTCGCCCTCTCTCGCCACGGCGTTCTCGGTCAGGACCAGCCCGGACGGCAGGGTCGCCGACACGAGGTAGCGGCCGGGCGCCACCGCGTACGGCCTGGGCAGGGGCGAACTCCCGCAGGGGATAAGAATGTTGAGCAGGTCCGTGGCTTCGAGGTCGGCCGAGCGGATGTCACCGACGATCAGCGACTCATCGGCCTCTCCCGAGGTGGAGAGGAAGAGCCTGACGGCGAGTACGGCGCTCATGTCCTGGCCAATCCGATGCGGAACAGCGGTGGGCGGGCGTCGAGTCGGTCCGCGCGCACGTCGCCGTCTCCGAGGACGGCCTCGACCTCGTAGCGGCCGAACGGCAGGAACAAGGCCCACTCGCTGATGTCGGGCTCTTCGCCGGCCACGGGCGGCGGGCGTCGCCGCGGCTCTTGCCCGTCGCCCCGGCAGACGAACTCGGCGAGCGCGTTGTCCTCCTCGGGCCGGCACCCGATGTACACGGGGACGATCGGATCGCCCCTCAGTTCGTGGAAGTCGAATTCGAACGACTCGGGGCTGACCGGCGTCCCCGCGCCCGTGAGGGAGCCTGCGAACGCAGGCTCCTTCATGAAGCGGGTGATCGCGTGCTTGAGGGTGTCGATGGTCACCCGCCACACGTGGCCTTCGGTGTTCTCGCTCCCGGCGCCATCGAAGCTCCGCAGCAGCGCGCTGGTGAACAGGCTGACCTCGTCGGGGCGTGCGAAGGACTCCTCGCCGTGCAGGGTCGCGTAGATGACGGCGTGCTCCCGCGGCAGGAAACCGTCCGGCCGTCTGTTCCCGGAGACCGGGACCCGTCCGAGGTTGTCCGCACCCACCACTTTGAAGAGTCTGTCGGAGCCGGCCCGGCAGGCGTCGACGAAGAAGACCTGCTGGGAGGCCTTGCAACTGCCCAGTCCCCGCCACAACGCCTCGAAGTGCAACGCGCCGTTCAGCGGGCTGTTCACGTCCGCGAACATGTCAGCCGCCAGAAGGGACGTGTCGACCCCCAGCGAGACGCCGTGGCCACAGAAGTAGAAGACCAGCCGGGCCTCGTCGTGGTCGCCCCGGGTCTTCCATTCCTTGACGGCGGCCACGATGTTGTCGATGGTCGCCGGTTCCACAAGATGCGGCTCGCCCGTCCCCGGGTCGGGGAACGGGGCGGGAGCCGCCTCGCTCAGCAGGAGTGCCAGGCTCCCCAGGGGTCTGCCCGTGTCGTGGTACTCGCCGATCATCCAGGTGGCGAACTTGCGTGCCGAGAGGGGTGGTGAGGACAGCTGCCGCATCCCCACGGCACCCGGGTGGTCAGTCGGCGACGGGCCGCCGTTCAGATGCGTGTACGCCCCGATCCCGATGACGAGCGCGTGCGTGGACGCCGGCCCCGCGTTCTCGTCCAGGTGCACCGTGAAACCGGCCATGGGACCTCCGCATGACGCACCGGCAGGCCGGTGGGAGGATTTGCTCCCATTATAGGAATGAATGCGGGTAACTGTCCCTCGGAGACCGTGATGGGCAAGAACATCGTGGTATGCCTGGACGGTACGGGCAATCAGCTACGACCCGGGCGTCGGCACCTTCTCCCTCTGGCCCCGCACCCGGACGCCGGTTGACGGGATCGGGCAGGTGCGTTTGACAGTCTCGGGGGTGGGGCGCCTACTGAGAGTGAGGCCTCGGCACGGTATTTTCTGCTGCCGCCTGCTGGCGGTGGCGGTGCCGCTGATGGGCCGTCAGTCGCTGCCCGTCCGTCCGGCGGGCGCTCTCGCCCTGGCCTCGGTTGAGGAGCGGGCGGTCCGGCCGTGGAATACCTCGCGAAGGGTGCGCAAGATGATGCGTAATGTGCGTATGCGCGGCTGGATCGAGGCGATTGCCGCCACGATCAGCGGAATCCTTCTCCTCGTGACCCTGGTCTGGCGCGACTGGGTCGAAGAGGTCTTCGGGGTCGACCCCGACCAGCACAGCGGGGCACTCGAATGGGGCATCGTCGCCCTCGCCGTCTGCGCCACGCTCACGTTCTCGCTGCTCGCGCGTGGTGAATGGCGCAGGGCCAAGGCACTGCAGCCGCGCACCGAGTGAGCTCATCAGCAGGAACCGGAGGCTGTCAGATGTCGAACGAGAAGCGGACCGAGGGACCTCCGTACGTGGCGGAGGAAGCGAATGTGGGGCATGCCCGTAAGCCGAAGTCACTGGCGAAGTCCGGAAAGCGGGCCAGGGCGCTGGCCGAGTCGGCGGAAGGCACGCCGACGCCCGAGGAGCTCGACGCCCGCGAGGACAGGGTCAGCCGACGTCGCAAGCCGATGGGCCCCGCGCAGGACCAGGTGCCCGAAACCATTCCCCAGGAGCTCGACGAGCCCGAGGAGCAGTGACGGAGGACAGCAGTCATGGCCCAGGTCCGCCTCATCAAGAACATCGGCCTCGACGACAACGCCACCGGCGTCCAGACCGGCACCATCCACGAGCCGACCGTCGCGACGTCCCACGACAACATCTTCATCACCGGTAACTGGTTCGCCAGCCGCAGCACCGACAACGGCGCGGGATGGACCCTGGTCGATCCGTTCACCGCGCTGCCCTCTGCGGCGGGCGGCTTCTGCTGCGACCAGATCGTCCTCTACGACCCCAGCCGGGACCTCTGGATCTGGATCCTCCAGTACAGCGCCAAGGCGGGCAGCAACGTCTTCCGGGTGGCTTACGCCCCTGGTGACGACCCGACCGCATGGAACTGGCAGGACTTCACT
Organism: Streptomyces sp. NPDC060028; assembly: GCF_042736725.1. NCBI lineage: Bacteria > Bacillati > Actinomycetota > Actinomycetes > Kitasatosporales > Streptomycetaceae > Streptomyces > Streptomyces sp. NPDC060028. Next base: position 26,549 of record NZ_JBHWVJ010000022.1, read on the forward strand.
CCGCGGGACCTGGACCACTCGTGGACGGACATGTGGTTCGACTACCCGGACGCGGCGGTGAGTTCGAACCACCTCTACGTCACCTTCAACGCCTTCAACGCGGCCGGCCGCTGGCTGCGCGCCTTCGTCTTCAAGCTGCCCCTCGATGCGCTCAAGGCCAGGACCGAGCTGACATACCAGTGGTGGACGACGACGCAGAACGGTTCCCTGCGGCTCACGCAAGGCGCGGCCGGCAGCATGTTCTTCGCCAGCCACAACGGCGGCCGGACCCTGCGGATCCACGGCTGGCCCGACGGCTCGAACACCGTGGGCTCCTTCGATGTGCAGGTGAGCTCGTGGACCCCCGATCCGTTCGCCGCTCCCGGACCCGGCGGCGTCGAGTGGCTCACCCGTACCGACTCGCGCATCACCGGCGGCTGGGTGAGCGGCACCCGCGCGGGCTTCCTGTGGACGGCCGGGCCCCGATCCGGACGACCCATGCCGTACGTCAAGGGTGCGGTCGTCGACGTGACCACCCAGGCTCTGGTGGAGGAGCCCGACATCTGGAGCCAGGAGTCCGCGTACGCCCAGCCGGCGGCCTGCCCGAACGCCCAGGGGGTCGTCGGCATCTCGCTGTTCTTGGGCGGTGGTCCCAGGCATCCCTCGCACGTCGTGGGCTTCCGCGACGGCGGCGAGTGGCGGCTGGCCATCACCGGTACGAGCACGCATGGACCGCTGGAGGGCAAGTGGGGTGACTACCTCACCTGTCACCGCCATGATCCGGAATCCTCGGAGTGGGTGGCCTCCGGCTACACCCTCCAGGGCGGTTTCGACCGCCGCAATGTGGAACCGCGGTACGTGCACTTCGGCATCGGCAGCTGACTCGGCACGGGCGTCCCGGCGTCGTAGGAGACCAGGCCGGGGTGCGGGTGCTGCGGGCTCAGGTGCCGGGAGGGGTGATTCAGGCTTTCCGTGGGTTTTTCAACGGCCGTTGACAGCCTGTTCGCGTGGTACGTAGCCTGTGACATGTGAAATTTTACAACACGAAGGGGGCGTGTCGTGCCTGGTGGTGAGGGGCTTGACGAGCGCGTGGCGGCGGTCGTGCAAACGGCGGGGTTGGTGAGGCCGGTAAACCGCTTCTTCTTAACTGCGGGGGCTGTTGACGAGGTCACGGTCGCGAACGCGCTGGCCGTGGCGCGGCAGTGGGAGGCGATGACCAAGGCCTTCATGTTCACGACGATCTCGGGGCTGGGCGCGGCGGCGCGGCACTTCGCGGCGCAAAAGGCTCCGGGGCGGGAGCCGTTGGCGGCGTTCCAGACCGCCTTCCGGGTGATAGGCGACGACCTGGACAACCTGGCCGACGACTTCAGCGCGGTGGCGCCTCGCGGGGCGGCCGGAATCCACTATCTGTGGTGGGCGGACTCGATCGTCGGGCCGCTGGCGGAAGCGGCCGGCGAAGAGGCCGCGCGGGAACTGCCGGTGGACGTCGCCAAGTTGCTGGAGGCGATGGACTCCCTCGCCGATCACCGACTGGGAGCGGCGGTGCAGCTGCGGGTCGTGGAGGCCACGGCGCTGGACATCGCCGTCGCGTTCCGGCGCATGTACGGCAAGGTGCGGGTCGGCGGGGAGAAACTGTTCGCGGGGTCCGACGCGCTGGTGTGGATCGACGCGCACATCAAGGCCGAGACCAGTCACGCCAAGTCGGTCAGCGACGAGGAGACCGGCATGACCGCCCTCGTCGAGAGCGAAGAGGACGCCGAGGAACTGGTCCTGCTCGCCACGGACTACGCGGCCCACTGGGCCGCTGCGCTCGACGACTTCGCCGATCAGATCTGCGCGGGCTGATCCGGGAAGGACGTTCAGAGCCAGTGAACGACGTCATTGACGCGGTCAACGAACTGCGCGGCTCGGTTCAGCGCGACGAACGGCGCGGGGACGAAAGGCGGGGGGACGAACGGCGGGGGGACGAACGGCGGGACGAAGCGTTCCTCAAGCGCCTGTCCCAAGAACTGATCACATCGCCGGCGCTCCGGAAGATGCCCGTCGTCCAGGCGTTCGCCGACGACGCCCTGACGTTCGCCGAGGATCCCCGGCTGCTCCGTACCAAGGCGCACATCAACACCCGCGCGGACAACCACATCTTCTCGCTGTTCGACGCGTCCTACTTCCCGACGCTGTCCCTGGAGTTCCTGTCCTACCGGACGCTGCCCTCCGACGCGCATCTGGAAGCCAGATACCCCAGCCCGACCATGCCGGTGACGATCGAGCGCATGTCGAAGGGCTTCGAGGCGCGGCCCGTCGTGGCGCTCTTCCCCGAGAACCACATCGACGGCCGTCAGGAGAGCGGCGACCTGATCTTCTATTTCATCGACAAGTTCGTCGAACGACACCTGCGCCTGACCCGGCTTCTGGCGAAGAACGTCATGGCGGAGGGGTCGTTCCCGCTGGTCGAAGCCGCGGGGCCGGAAGACGTCGAGCAGGCGTCGTCCTGGTGGGTACGGCTGCACGAATACCACCACCGGCAGGGCGACATGCCGATACCCGAGTTCCTCCCGGTGAAGAAGCTGAAGCCATTGGCCGGACTGGAGGAGCTGCGGGCCGACGTGTCCGCGATGCTCGCCTGCCTCCATGACTCCGCGCTGCCCGAGCGCGGCGCGCGACTCACCTATGAGTACGTCCTGTCCGAACGGCTGCTCCGCTACGCGGTCGAGGGAATTCCCAGGCCCAACTACGACGCGGTGGCTTCCCAGTTGCTCTACAACTACCTGACGGCGGTGGACGGCATCCGGCTGCACAACGGTCTGATTCACCTCCGCCCGGATCTCCCGGCCGCGCTGGCCGCGTTCCTGGACGAGATCCAGGCGATCGAACGGCACATCCACAGCGAATCCGCAGAGCAGGTCCGGGAGCGACTGCTGCGCTTCACCCGTCAGTACACCGACTACGACGAGAAGGCGAAGGACTACCGGCACATCCCCTTCTTCGCCGAGGCCAAGCGGAAGCTGGGTGTGTGAGCGTGATCAGTGTTCCGATCTTCCAGGTCGACGCCTTCACCGACCGGGTTCTCTGGGGGAATCCGGCGGCCGTCTGCCCGCTCGAGGAGTGGCTTCCCGAGCCCGTCATGCAGGCCATCGCCCTGGAGAACAACCTCCCGGAAACGGCCTTCATCGTCAGGAACGGGGACGCCTACGATCTGCGCTGGTTCACCCCGGCCACCGAGGTGGACCTCTGCGGACACGCCACGCTGGGCGCCGCATACGTCGTACTGACACATCTGGAGCCGGGCCGGGACCAGGTGACGTTCCACTCGGCCAGCGGACCGCTCGTGGTCGCCCGGCACGGGGACATGTTCGGACTGACCTTCCCCGCCCTCGAATTCGCCCCGGTTGAACCGCCGGCGGACCTGCTGCGAGGGCTGGGACCGGTTGCGCCGTCGGCCGTCTACCGGTCCATGGACTACATCGCGGTCTACGACAGCGAGGCCCAGGTCCGCTCGGTGGTGCCGGACCTCGTCGCACTCTCCGCGCTGGACCTGCGCGGTGTGGTCATCACCGCGCAGGGTGACGAAGTGGACTTCTGCTCGCGCTTCTTCGGGCCGAAGCTCTCCATTCCGGAAGACCCGATCACCGGGTCGGCGCACTGTGCGCTCGTCCCGTACTGGGCCCAGCGGCTGGGGAAGTCCCGGATGCGCGCCCACCAGTATTCGCCGCGGCTGGGCCGGACCCTCACGATCAGCGTCGACTGCGGCCTGGACGGGGACCGGGTCGTCCTGTCCGGCGCGGCCAGACCGTACATGACCGGGACGATCCACCTGACCGACGACGACCTCGACCAGAACCGAGAGGGATGACGTGCGCACCAATCGAATCTTCCATGCGGTGGACTCCCACACCGAAGGCATGCCCACCCGTGTGATCACCGGCGGGATCGGGGTCATCCCCGGAGCCACGATGGCGGAACGCCGGATCTACTTCCGCGAGAACCTCGACCACATCAGGACCCTGCTGGTGACCGAGCCCCGGGGGCACGCGTCGATGAGCGGGGCGATCCTCCAGCCGCCGACCCGGCCCGATGCCGACTGGGGCGTGCTCTTCATCGAGGTGTCCGGCTACCTTCCGATGTGCGGGCACGGCACGATCGGGGTGGCTACCGTCCTGGTGGAGACGGGCATGGTCACCGTGACCGAGCCGGTCACCACGGTGCGGCTGGAGACCCCTGCCGGTCTGGTCGTCGTCGACGTGGCGGTCTCGGACGGAGTCGCACGCCAGGTCACCCTCCGAAACGTTCCGGCGTTCGCCGAGAGGCTGGATGCCGAGCTGGAGGTCCCGGGGTTCGGCTCCGTGCGCTACGACCTGGCGTACGGCGGAAACTTCTACGCGATCGTGCAACTCGACGACTACGGGCTGCCGTTCGACCGGAAGGCCAAGAACGAGATCACGGCCGCGGGCCTGGCCACCATGCAGGCGATCAACGCGACCGACGAGCCGGTGCACCCCGAGGACTCCCGGATCCGGGGCGTGAGGCACGTGTACTTCGCCGCGCCGGGGTCCAACGCGTCGCACTCACGCCACGCCATGTCCATCTACCCCGGCTGGTTCGACCGCTCCCCGTGCGGTACCGGCACCAGCGCGAGGCTGGCGCAGCTGCACGCCCGCGGCGAGCTGCAAATCGGCGAGGACTTCGTCAACGAGTCCTTCATCGGGTCGAAGTTCACCGGCCGCCTCGTCGAGGAGACCACCGTCGCGGGCCGCAAGGCCGTCGTGCCGACGGTCACAGGACGGGCCTGGATCACGGGCACCGCGCAGTACTTCCTCTCTCCTGACGACCCCTTCCCCGCAGGTTTCGAGCTCTGACCGCTCGCCGCGAGGCACCCGCACGGCATCCGCAAGGAAGGACACGCCCCACCCATGGCTTCCGTGATTCTCGGCCGCGTTCTGTTTGACGACGAGCGCCTCGCCAAGGACATCGCCCGGCTCACGACCATGTCGATCCCGCAGGAGCCGTACCAGGTCTTCACCACGGGAACCTGGCTGAACCTCAATCTGTGGAACGCCTCCGGGGACCAGAACGACGGCTTCTGGTACGGCCACGAGCAGCGTCCGGGACGTGCCACCGCGCTCCTCGACGAGATCCCGTATCTGCGCGAAGTGCTGACCACCCGGTTCAACCTGGAGCGGATGACGATGGTGCGCGGGCGCAACGTCGTCGAGTTCTCCATCATCCCGCACCGGGACTTCATCGAGGCCGGTGACGTGCAGGAGTTCTTCCGGGTGATCCTCTTCCTGGAGGACAACGAGCACGCGGTCAACTCCGACGAGGACATGGTCTTCCACATGCGCAAGGGCGAGGTGTGGTTCCTGGACGCGGCCCAGATCCATGCGGGCATGAACATGTCCACGCGCAGCCGTTGGTCGCTCTGCCTGGACTTCGCGGCAGGACCGGGTTTCCGGCCGGCCGACATCTTCGCCGGGTCCGAGCTGTACGAGCCCGATCTGCGGCCCGCGCTGGTGGAGCGCAGACCGGCCTCGCCGGAACTGCCGGAGCGGCTGCGCGCCCTGAGCACCGTGGTCTCCCGGCACAACATCAAGGACATCGCCTTCCTGCTGGGGAGGATCCACTTCACCGAGGAGGTGCCGATCGGGGCTTCCTGGGACTGGCTCATCGACATCACCCGGGAGTCCGGCGATCCGGAACTGATCGACATAGCCGAGCGCGCCAAGAAGTTCTTCGTCCTCTCCCGTGAAGTCGGCGAGGACTTCACCTTCCTGCCGGGGTGAACATGACCGACAAGGCGCGGTACTCGCGTCCGGAGCTTCTCGAGCACATCGCCGAGGTCTGGGCGGAAGTCCTGTGCCTCGACCGGGTCGAGTGTGACCAGGACTTCTTCGAACTCGGCGGCCATTCGCTGGGGGCGGTGCGCACGGCGTCCCGGCTCGGGGACGAACTCGGGTGCGACCTGTCCCTCCGTGCGATCTTCGAGCACCGGACCGTCGAAGCCCTCACCGCCGCGATCATGAAGGCCGGGGCCGCGGGATGACGGGCACAGGGAACGTGTTCCGAGCGGTGGTCACCGCTGCCGACTTCGAACGCTCGGTCGCCGAGTTCCGGTCGGCCTGGTCGCGGGGACACCGCGAAGCCGCCGTTCCGGTGTGGATCGGCGAGCGCTCCGACCTCAAGGCGTCGCTCGACCTCGCGGCGGGACTCTACGCCGCCCCGAGGCAGCCGCCCGAGTGCACGACGGGCGTCGTTCTGGGGGACGTACCAGAGGCGGTCCGCTCGTTCGCCCGTCCACTGGCCCGGGATTGGGCGGACGGGGCGCCGCCCGTCGGCGGCGGTTCGCTGCTCGTCCTCGGCCGCTACGCGGACCTGCGGATGGACGTCATCGGCCCGGTCCTGGTGGACGCCTACCGCAGTGGCAGGGACGTCTTCCTGCTGACGGGCCGCGACCTCCACTCGATCACGTGGATGATCGCCAAGCAGTACGGAGAGGTGGTCGGCGAGGGTGGGACGGGGTTGTTCACCGATCTCGACACGGAGCCGGTGTCCACTCCGGCGACGTACTACGACTCGCGGTCACTGGGCGGCGCGGATCTCAGCCGCATCGCGACGGAGCGCCTCTGGAAGCGCGTGATGGTCAGCGGCCACGGTACCGAGGACAGCATCAACCTCGGCGCCCACACGGTGTGCGGGCTCAGCCCGGTCGCCGACCCCGAGCGGCCGGGTCCCACGTGCGCCTACGGCCGGGGCTGCCACAAGCCCGAGGACAAGCTGGTCCCCGCGCATCGCGTCCGTACCGCAGAGCTCGTACTCAGCGGCTGCGACAGCGGCGCCCTGGCGGATCTCGCCTCCTACAGTCCCCGCTACCAACTGCTCCTGAACGCCGTTGACGGCCCCGCCCAGACGGTGGTCGCCGCGCTGTCCATGCACCAGTCGGCCCGCGTGGAGAACCTCGTCTGGCTGGACTCCGCGGACAGCGCAGGGAGCACCGCCCGGCTGCTGAACGCGAGCTTGGAGAACATGCACCCCTATCCCACGTTCATTCAGGTGGGACTGGCGAGTTCGGCCTATCGGGACACCGGGCGACCGGCGCCGGCACCCGACGACGTACAGGCCGGGCTGGTCCGCGACCTCAGCTCGCGGGCCCGCGGCTTCCTCATGACCGGAATGCTGCCCGGCGCGCATCCCCTGCGGGAACGGTTCGAGAGGCTTGCGGAAAGGACCGAGACGACGGCCACGAGGCCGGTCATGGGCCTGGCCCTGGAGAGGTCGGCGTTCCTGCACTCGCTCCAGGGCGAGGCCCACGCGCTGGACCAGGCGATCGCCCTACGGATCGCGGAGCGCCCCGACGACGGCCTCGCCGAGTTCCCCCGCTTCTTCGGCGACCGCAGCAGCGTCTCGCCGGCGGACGCGACGACCACGCCGTGCGTCCTGTGCGGGCGGTCCGCCTGGGAATATCCGCGCCGCGGGTTCACCGCCCGCGTCCCCCTCACGACCGCACACGTCTGTCTGAGCTGCGGTCCCGTCGGCTACACGATGGAGGGCGGGGCACGGCTCGACGCGGACGCCGCCCCGACGGTGCGCGCCGGAGCGACGCTGCGCGTCGAGGTCGAGGTCCGGTCGCCACGACCGGGTCCGGTCCAGGTGGGCGTGACCGTCCCCTGGGGCCTCGCCGCCTCCGTGTCCCCGCCGGTGCACCGGGTCGGTCTCGGCCCGGGGGAGCGCCGCAGCGTCGTCTTCGAAGTGCGCCTCGACGCGCAGGCCGCGCCCCAGGAACACCACTTCACCGTATTCGGCGTCCAGGATCTCGCGATCTCCCTGTTGCGTTGTCCGTTCGCTGTCCTGCCGACCGGGGAGGCGTAGGTGGACAGCACCATCCATGAGGCGGTGGCCCGCCAGGCACGGGAGCGACCGGATCATCCAGCGCTGGTCGAGCGCGGCGCGGCCATCAGCTACCGCACCCTCGACCGGGCGGCCGATCACTTCGCGTCGGCCCTTACGGACCTCGGCATCGGCCCGGGGAGCCTGGTCCCCGTCGTCCTTCCCCGGTCCGCGCGCCTGGTCGTCGCCCAACTCGCGCTGCTGAAGTGCGGAGCGGCGTACTCCGTCCTCGACCCGGGCTGGCCCGCCGAGCGGTTGGAATCGCTGGCCGGGCGGCTGCGGGCGCCGCTGGCCGTCGCGGATTCGCAGGCGTACGGCTTCCCGGTCTGGATCCCGCCCCGGGAGCCGCTGCGGGAATCCGCCGACCGGGCCGTCGCACCCGTGCGGCGGGACGCCGACGGCGCCTCGCCCGCGATGGTCATCTTCACCTCGGGAACCACCGGCGTACCCAAGGCGGTGGTCCTGCCGCACCGGGCGGCGCTGCGGCTGTTCCGCGAGAGCGGGCCGACGTCCTTCGGCTCCGATCACGTCATGCCGCAGGTGTCGAACGCGGCCTGGGACATGTACGCCCTGGAGGTCTGGGGAACTCTGGTCGCGGGTGGGACCTGTCTCCTCCAGGACGACCAGATCTTCTTCCCCGAGTCCCTGCGCAAGGCCGTCACCGAGCACGGCGCGAACGCGGCGCACCTGCCGACCGCCCTGTTCAACCTGTTCGTCGATGTGGACCCCGGCTGCTTCGCCGGCTTGCGGACGGTCTTCGTCAGCGGCGAGGCGATGTCCGGGACCCACGCGGCCAGGTTCATCCGAGCCCATCCCGGGACCCCGCTGGTGAACTGCTACGGACCCGTCGAATGCTGCATGTACGTCTCCGCCCACCAGGTCCGCCTGGGGGACTGCGGCGAGCCCGACGGCGTACCCCTCGGAACGGCCGCGCCGGGAACGCGGATCTTCGTGATGGCCGACGACGGAGTGTGCCTCCCCGGACGGCAAGGCGAGATCTGCGTGGCGGGTGACGGACTGGCCGCGGGCTACCTGGGACAGGACGAGCTGACCGCGGAGAGGTTCCGCACCGTGGCGATCGACGGCGCGGCGACCCGGTTGTACCGCACCGGCGACCAGGGGCGTGTGGACGGCGAAGGGAACCTGCGCTACCTCGGCCGCAAGGACCGCCAGGTCAAGCTCCGGGGCTTCCGCGTCGAACCCGCCGAGGTGGAGCACGCAGGCCGCTCGGTGCCAGGAGTCCTCAACTGCGCCGCGGTCCCGATCCGCGAAGCGGACGGCGGCTGCCAGTCGATGGTGCTGGCCTACACGATGCGACCCGGCGGTGTGGCCGACTCGGCGGACCCGCTCGCCGTCCGCTCGGCCCTGGCCGCGGTGCTCCCCGAGTACCTGGTGCCCGCCCGTGCCGTGGCCGTCGACGTCCTGCCGATGACGCCGAACGGAAAGTTGGACCGTGCCGCCCTGGAGGACTGGGGGAGCAGGCACTACAGCACGCACAACAGGAGGAACAATCATGACTGAGAGCCGACCGCGCCTGCTGCTCGTGGGTCTGGACCGGTACACCCTGGACGCGTGCGTCCGCCTGGGCGTGGACGCCGTCGTCATCTGCGGCTCGGCCACCTGGGACGACGGGCTGGTGAGCATCCCACCCGAGCTCACCGTGATACGGGTCGACGACCAAGTCAGCGTCGAGGCCGTGCTGATGGCACTGCACCGGTCCGGACTGGGGGCCGATGACTTCGACGCCGTACACACCTCCGACGAGTACTCCATGGTGACGGCGGGCATGCTCGCCCGCCATCTCGGTCTGCCGGGGCTCGACCCGCAGACAGCGGTGCGCTTCCGTGACAAGTCCGTCCAGAAGGCCGCGGTGCGCAGCGCCGGGCTGCCCGCCGCACGGTGTGTGGTCGTCGAGGACGTCTTCTCGGTCTCCGACCTTCACGAGCTGCCCTTCGAGCCCGCCGTGCTCAAGCCGGTGGCCGGTGCCGCCACGGCCCTCACCTCGTCGGTCAGGACCATCGACGATCTCCGGGCGAGGAGCGAGGAATACCGGCGGAACAAGACCGGTCAGCGCACGTTCGTACTGGAGGAACACGTCGTCGGCGACGAGTGGTTCGTGGACGGCATCGTCTTCGAGGGGGAGCTGCTGTTCCTCGCCGTGGGCTCCTACGGGGACCCCTGCCTCACCGCCATCGAGAGTGGGGAACCCCTCTGGCTGCGGCACTTCGACCCGGTCGGGGAAGGCTGGGCCTACGAGAAGGCGCGGGGCCTGGTGGGGGCCGCGCTCGGAGCGCTCGGCCTTAGGGACGGGTCCTTCCACATGGAGCTCTTCCATGACGCGCCGTCCGGAACGCTCACGTTCGGCGAATGCGCCGCCCGTCGCGGTGGCGCGCTGATCCACGAGCAGATCCAGGCGAAGTTCGGGGTGAACATCGCCGAATGCGCTGTCGAGATCGCCCTCGGCCGCCGCCCCCGGATCGATGCCAAGGTCAGCCCGGACGTCTTCGGAGGCTGCTACCTGCCCGGACGTCCGGGGACGCTGCTCGGCTGCCCGACGGCAGCCGACCTGCTGGCTCTGGATCAGGTGCGGTTCGCCCGGATCGAGCACCCCGTCGGCACGCCCTTCCCGGCCGGACCGGCTCACACCAGCCAGCGGGTCGGGCAGTTCATGGTCGTGGCGGAGTCGATCGAGCAGCTCACCGGACGCTTCGAGGAGGTCCGGCAGTGGTTCGACGAGCGCCTGTGGGTGCTTCCCGACGGACTGACCACCAGAGGAAAGCGGGACTTCCAGCGGGAATGGCGGCCCGACGCCGACTTCGGAGACACCCTGTGGCGGTGATGGAAGCCCTGCTGCCGGCCGGCAGGGGCCAGCGCGTCATCGCGATGACGTCCTTCGTGCACAGCTTCGGCTCAGGACTGTCCCTCGCGGCGGGTGCGCTCTTCTTCACCCGGATCGTCGGCCTGCCCGCATCGCAGGTGGCCGGCGGTCTGTTCGCCGGGGCGATCGCGGGCCTGGGCGCCGGTGTGTACGTCGGCCGCTGGGCGGACCGGTGGGGGCCCAAGCGCGTCCAGATCGCGGTCGCGGCCTGCGGGACCGTGGTGAACACCGGGCTGCTGCTGGTCCACACCTTCTGGGCCTACCTCCTGGTGTCCCTGCTGTCCGGTGCCGTGGTCGCGGCGAGCTGGTCCACCCTGGCCCCGCTCGTCCGCGGCTTCGGCGGGCCGACGCCGGCCGTCTTCCGCGGCTATCTGCGGTCGGTGGGCAATCTCGCGATCGCACTCGGCGCCGTGGCGGCGGGCTTCGCCATCCAGTTGGACACCAGGGCGGCCTTCCTCACCGTCATGATCGGCCGGTCCCTGACGTATCTGCTCTCCGGCCTGATCCTGCTGCGGCTTCCGCCCTTCACCCTCCAGGACGGCGGTGGCGCCGGTCGCGGCTGGGCGGCCCTGCGAGATCGCACCTATCTGGCCGCGACGGCGGTCAACGCGGTGATGTCCCTGCACTTCACGGTTCCCACGTTCCTGCTCCCGCTGTGGATCGTGGAACACACCGCCGCGCCGCGGTGGACGATCTCCGCGATGCTCGTCCTCAACACGATCCTGGTGGTCGTCCTCCAGGTCCGCTTCAGCCGGAGCATCGGCGACGTGCCGTCCGCGGGACGGGCGATGCGCCGGGCGGGCGCGGCCCTCTCGGCGGGCCTGGTCCTGATGGCGCTGGCCGAGAAGCCCCCGAGCGCCCTGGCCGTCCTCCTCCTCGCGGCGGGGACGGTCGCGTACACCCTCGGCGAGATCTGGCACTCGGCCGCCTCGGCCGAGTACTCCTTCGGCCTCGCCCCGGCCGATGCGCAGGGCCAGTACGCCGGGGTCTTCGGCCTGGGCCACGGGCTGGCCGAGGGCGTGTCGCCGGCGGTCATGAGCGCGCTCCCGCTGGCCCTGGGCCTCCCCGGCTGGCTGGTCCTGGCCCTCCTCCTCCTGGCCACCGGCCTGGCCTGCCACCCCTTCATGACGCACGTTTCCCGCCCGCCCCTGAGCCTCAAGTCCCCGGTCGCATAGGCGGTGACGTCGATCCCGGCCGTGCGCCGGCACACCGTCCGGGCCGCTGCCGTGCGGTGGGCGGGACGTTTCCGTGTCGCGGCGCTACCCCTTGCGCTTCCAGAGCGTCACCTCGGTGAGGTACGTCGGGACGGAGTACAGCTTGTTGTTCGACGGCTCGATGGTGATGATCTTGACCATGGCGAGGTTGCCCTTGGACGTGACCGTGCACAGCAGGTCGCCCTGGACGATGGCGCTGTCCGCGCCGGTGAGGTCCGACTTCGGCAGCCGGGCGGGGATCGGATTGGTGGCGGCCCCGGTTTCGCACAGTTCGGGGGCGGGGCCCGCGCTCTTTCCGAACGGGGTGCGGTTCTCGATGTCCTCGAAGCCCATCTGCAATTCCCGGTCGCTCGAGGCGATCTCCCCGAAGGGGGCGACCTTCGGAAAGTCCAGGTCGACGTCGTTGAGCTTGCCGAACTCCCTGGTCGCCAGGAGCTTCAGCGGCTTGTCCTTGAACACCACCGTGTAAGCCGCGGCGGAGGCAGAGGCGGAGGCCGAGGTCGAGGGCCGGGGCGCGGGTGCGGAGCCGTCGGCCTTCCCCGGGGCCGCGGTGTCCTTCGGCTGGTCCGCCTTCTTCTGGTCTCCGCCCGTGAGGTACCAGGCGCCCCCCGCGGCCAGCGCCACCGCCAAGATCCCCGCGCCGACGAGCAGGGGCACGCGGCCCCGGCCCGCGGTTGCGGGGGCCGGCGTGACGTGGGCGGGGCCCATGGGAGCTCCGTACGCCGCGGGATGAGGGGCGCTCGTCGGGCCCTGCGTCGGCACGTACGCCGGGTGGGGCGCTCCGGACGCCTGCGTCGGCACGTACGACGGCCGGCCCGGTGCGGCGGCGGCCTGCGTCGGCGCGTACGCCGGCGGCTGCGGCGGAGTCTGCGGGGGCGCCTGCAAAGGCAGCTGCGGGGGCGCCTGCGCCAGCTGCTCACGCCGTGCGATCTCCGCGGTCAGCGGTGCGGGCAGCCAGCCCGCGAAGTCGCGCAGCTCCCGGCCCCCCGCCTGCCGGCACCACTCGGCGACCTCCGCGGGCAGCGGCCGCCGGGCGGCATCGGCCGTCAGGCAGCGCTCCAACAGGGGCCGCAGCGCATCCGGGTAACCGCTGAGGTCCGGCGCCCGCTGCGGGGTGTTGGCTATCGACGCGGCGATCGAGAGGCCCGCGCCATCGCCGTACGGGTGCCGACCCGTCGCCACGACGGCGGCGATCAGCCCCAGCGCGAAGATGTCCGTGGCCGGGGTGACCGGCTTGCCGAGCGCGTGCTCGGGCGACATGTACTGAGGGGTGCCGATGAACCCGCCACTGCGGGTGAGCTGGGTGGTGTCCGTGGCCCGCGCGATCCCGAAGTCGATCACCCAGGGACCGTTCGAACCGAGCAGGATGTTGCTCGGCTTGAGGTCGCGGTGCACCACCGACGCGGCGTGCACGGAGTGCAGCGCCTGCGCCGTGCAGCCGATCAGCTGGAACACGGCGGGCAGCGGCAGCGGGCCGTGCGTGGCGAGGGCGTCGTCGAGCGGCAGCGCCGGCACGTACGCGGTGGCGAGCCAGGGCTGCTCGCCGCTGGTGTCGTGGTCCAGGACCGGCACGATGTGGTAGCCCTGCACCCGGCGGGCCGCCTGCACCTCGTGCTCGAACCGCGCCCGGAAGTCCTGCTCCTGGGCGAACTCGCGACGGATGACCTTCAGCGCGACCGGCTGGTTCCCCCGGGTCCGGGAGAAGTAGACGGAGCCCATGCCGCCCTCGCCGATCTTCGCGAGCAGCCGGTAACCGGCTATCTCCTGCGGATCGTTCGGCCCCAGCCGGCCCAGTACGGCGCGGTCGGTGTTCGGCATCCGTTCCCCCTCGATGATCACAAAGGTGAGATCGTAGCGGGCGTCCGCCACCGGCCCGTCCACGCCCGGCGCCGCCGGCCACCGGATGTGTAACGTTCGTCGTACGTAGGCGGGAAGCGTTGACGGGGGAGGCGATCGTGGGACCGGAGCTGCCCCCGCGCGGCTATCGCGTCGGCGGCTGGGAGATCACCGGGCCCATCGGCGCGGGTGGCTGGGGAACGGTCCACGCCGCACGGCTGGTCGGCGACGCGGCCCGGTCGGCCGGTCCGCAGGACGTGGCGCTCAAGTTCCTGCCGACCGCCGAACTCGCACCACGGCAGGCCCGCAAGGTCGCGGAGACGGCCCGGCGCGAGGTCGAACTCGGCCGCCGGGCCGGCCATCCGAGGCTGATCCGCCTATGGGACTCCGTCGTGCTCAGCGAACCCGACCAGCCGCTCCTGGACGGCGCGATCGTGCTGGTCATGGAGCGGGCCGAGCGCAGTCTGCGGGACCTGCTGGAGGCCGGTTCGCCGACCGAGGCCGAGGGCGCCCGGCTGGTGACCGAGATCTGTGAGGGCCTGGTGCACCTGCACCGCAGCGGCTGGGTGCACGGCGACCTCAAACCGGACAACATCCTGCTGATGGCGGACGGTTCGGTGAAGCTCTCGGACTTCGGGCTCGCCACGGAGCTGACCGGCACCCACGGCACCCACGGGTACGCGCCGCCGATGGGCACCCTGGACTATCTGCCGCCCGAGCGGTGGAACGCCCCGCTCGGCGAGCACGGCGTGAAGGTCCGGCCGAGCGCCGACATCTGGGCCCTGGGCATCGTGATCCACGAGGTGTTCGCCGCGGGCGCCCCGCCGTTCCCCGGCGCCACGCCCGTCTCGCGCGGCGCCGCCACGCAGGAGTACGCCCACGGGCGCGCACCGCTGCGCCTGGACGACGCGGTACCGCCGTTCTGGCGCGAGCTGGCCGCCGACTGCCTGGCCCCGACCCACGCCGCGCGCGCCGCGCACACCGCCGAGAGCCTGCTGGTACGCATCACCGCGCGCCGGGCTCCCGCGGTACGCCGTCGCGGCGGCGCCCGCGGCGCCCGCGTGGCCGTCGCGGCCCTTGCGGCCCTCGCCGTGTGCGCAGCGGCCGCGGCGGTCTGGTCGTACGGCGCAGTGCGCGGCACGGGGACGGCGGCCGAAGTCACCCACCCGATACGGGTGTTCAACGCCGAGCAGCGCTGCCGGGACCGTACGGACCGGGACCCGCAGTGCAGTCTCGGCCTGGCGGTCGACCCCATGAGGTCCTACACCGCCGACAACGTCGTACCGACACGGGTGTGGCACGGAGACCTCCTCGCCGTCGACTGCCGGCTCGCCCAAGGGGTGCCCGTCATCGACGAATCGGACACCGTGTCCACCGAGTGGTTCCGCGTCCGCCTCCCGCTCGGCTCCACACCGTCCGTCGCCTGGCTGCCCGCGGTGCGCACGAAGGACCGCCCCTCGGTCCCCGGTTGCCCCCGCCCCTCCGTCGCATCCTCCAACACGAAGTATTAGCAGGGGACTTCGGGAGTCGTCACTCCGGAGCGTTCCGGATGCCTTGCCCGCCACCCCCACGGCTACCTTCCGCTGCAAGTGATCCCGAGGCGAAGGAGCAAGCCGTGCATGGCTTGGCTGTTGCACGACGCGCGCGACTCAGAACAACGATCCTGCTGGTCATGGCGGCCGTGTCCGCCCTCGGCCCACCGGCATGGGCGGCGCAGGGCGCGCACGGCGTGCCCGGCCCCCTCGGGCACACCGCGACGGCCGAGATGTACTGCGCCATCCCCGCGGAACGGGACATCGCGGTGACCCGCAAGGTCTACGAGGTCGGCCAGCGCCGCGGCGTGTCCGACAAGGTGATGCTCGCCGGATTCGAGACGGGCTGGGTCGAGTCCCGTATGAACAACCTCGATTGCGGGGACCGGGACTCGCTCGGCGTCTTCCAGCAACGGCCCTCGCAGGGCTGGGGCTCGCGCGAGCAGATACTCGACGTCGACTACTCGGCGAACAAGTTCTTCGAAGTGGCCCAGCAGATGGAACCGGGCATGGAGGGCAGCACCGCCGGGCAGCTCGCCCAGGCCGTCCAGCGCTCCGCCTATCCGGACCGCTACGACCAGGCGGAGGGCACCGCACGGGCGCAGCGGGACGAGGCCTTCCAGCCGTACGGCACGATCGGCGCGAAGTACGACGGCCTCGGCGGCCCGGGCGGCCCCCTCGGCACGCCGGTCCGCGCCGAGGAGAACTCCTCGCTGGGCGGCCGCTTCCAGGCCTTCCAGAACGGCATCGTGATCTGGCATCCGGATGCGGCGTACGCGATCTACGGGGACATCCTGCAGAAGTTCTGGGCGACGGACGCGGAGCGTCGTTGGGGTTTCCCGACGATGGACGAGGCGGAGGCCGCGCAGGCGCCGAACGGGACCCGGGGCCGGTACCAGTTCTTCGAGCAGGGTCTGTTCTTGTGGTCTCCGCAGACCGGGACGCATGTGGTTCACGGGGCGATCTACGAGGCGTTCCACGCGGCCGGGCACGAGAAGGCGCTGGGTTACGCGGTGACCGACGAGATGGACGAGGCCGGCGGCAAGGTCCAGCAGTTCCAGAAGGTGACCATCCACTGGACCCCCGCCAAGGGCACCTGGATCACCAACAACTGACGGGGGGACAGCCATGAAATCGCAGATCCTTCGGCGCGTGAGCGGCGCGGCGGCCCTGACGCTTGCCGCCCTGGCCACCACGCTGTGCGCGGCGCCCGCCGCGAGCGCATCGGACCCCGGCGGCATGATCGGGCGGGGCGAGGCGATGGACCGCGCCTGGTCGTGGATCGCCGAGCAGGTCCCGTACAGCCAGAGCGGGTGCCACGAGAACCAGTTCGGCTGCTACCGCCCGGACTGCTCGGGCTACGTGTCGATGGCCTGGCACCTGAACTCGTCCCTGACCACCTGGGACCTGTGGAACGTCACCGTCGACGTCCCCGCGAACGACCTGCAGGCCGGCGACGCCCTGCTGCGCGACTCGGGCGGCACGGACCACGTCGCGCTGTTCCTCCGCTGGGCGGACGGCGCCCACACACAGCCGGTGGTGCGCGAGGAGTACGACTTCGGCCACGTGGCCGAGGAGCGGACGTGGACCGACGGGCTCCGCGGGTTCTCGCCCCGCCGCTACAACCGGTTGGACGACCTGATGCCGTACGGCACGATCGGGGCGAAGTACGACGCCATGGGCGGCCCGAACAGCCCGCTGGGCGCGCCGACCCGGGGTGAGCGCGATGCCTCGCTGGGCGGCCGCTTCCAGGCCTTCCAGAACGGCATCGTGATCTGGCATCCGGATGCGGCGTACGCGATCTACGGGGACATCCTGCAGAAGTTCTGGGCGACGGACGCGGAGCGTCGTTGGGGTTTCCCGACGATGGACGAGGCGGAGGCCGCGCAGGCGCCGAACGGGACCCGGGGCCGGTACCAGTTCTTCGAGCAGGGTCTGTTCTTGTGGTCTCCGCAGACCGGGACGCATGTGGTTCACGGGGCGATCTACGAGGCGTTCCACGCGGCCGGGCACGAGAAGGCGCTGGGTTACGCGGTGACCGACGAGATGGACGAGGCCGGCGGCAAGGTCCAGCAGTTCCAGAAGGTGACCATCCACTGGACCCCCGCCAAGGGCACCTGGATCACCAACAACTGACGGGGGCTCCGCACGGCGTGGCCGGCGGCTGGGAGGCAGGCTCAGTTCGCCCCCCAGCCGCCGTCGAGCGGCAGCGAAGCCCCGGTGAGGTGGCCGGTGTGGGGACCGCACAGCCACAGCGCGGCCGCCGCGACGTCCTCGGGCTCGATCAGCCGCTTGATCGCCGACCGGGCGAGCAGCACCTCGGACAGCACGTCGCCCGGGCTGATGCCGTGCGCGGCGGCCTGGGCCTCGATCTGCGCCTCGACCAGGGGCGTCCGTACGTACCCGGGGCTGATGCAGTTGCTGGTCACACCGTACGGGGCGCCCTCCAGCGCGGTGACCTTGCTCAACCCCTCCAGCCCGTGTTTGGCCGCGACATAGGCGGACTTGAAGGCGCTGGCCCGCAGACCGTGGACGCTGGAGATGTTGACCACGCGGCCCCAGCGGGCGCCGTACATGTGCGGCAGCACCCGCCGCAGCAGGAGGAACGGCGCGGTGACCATCACCTGCTGGATCAGGGTGAATCGCTCGGGCGGGAACTCCGTGAGCGGAGCGACGTGTTGCAGCCCGGCGCTGTTGACCAGGATGTCCACCGCGTCGGGCAGGGTCTCGATGGCGCCCGGGTCGGAAAGATCGGCCGTGTGGGCCAGGGCCCCCCGGGCCCGCCCGCCCAACGCCCGCGCCACGGCGGCGGCCGACCCTCCGTCGAGATCCACCACGTGCACGGTGGCTCCCGCGGCGGCCAGGGCCACCGCGCATGCCCTGCCGATGCCGCTGCCGCCGCCCGTGACGAGAGCGACACGCCCCCGCAGAAATTCGCTCGTCATGGCGGGTAACAGTAAGCACCGGCGCGTACGCCGCCCATGGTGCGGGGCGCCACACTCACCGGGCCCGCAGTGGCGCCCCCGCACATGGGGTTCTCAGGTGCGCAGGACCACCAGCCCGTTCGCGGTGGGCAGGCTGCCCGGGCTGAGCGGAGCGAAGGTGTGCGGGAGCGCGAGGCGCGGCGGACCGTGGTCGGGGTCCGCCGGGGCTTCGAACAGGTACGCCGCCGCCGCGGTGGGGTCGCTGACCAGGTGCGGCCCGTCGGCCGCGGTGGCGCCGCGGGCGAGCGGGGCGAGGGCGGTGCGAAAGACGCTCCGCAGGTGCCGCAGGGTCTCCGGAGTGACGTGCTCACGCAGCGGTTGCTCCGCGGGCGTGACCGGGTCGGCCTCCGGAGCTCCCGGGCCGTCGGGCCGGTCGGCTCCGCCCTCGGCCGTCGCCGCCGGGGCGTCCGGCGGGATCGCGCCCGACAGCAGCAGGGCCAGCAGCACCGGTACGGCCTTGCGGCGCAGTGCCTCGGTGGCCTCGCGCAGCCGGTGGGCGTGCGTGGCGGGCAGCGAGAGCGCGAGGCTGCCCGCGGCGTCACCGGTCGCGATGGGCACCGCCGCGCAGACGACGCCGGGGGAGTACTCCCGCAGGTCGAAGACGGGCGCGCCCGGCGCCACCGCGTCCAGGGCGCTGAACAGGGCCCGGCTGTCGGTGATGGTCTGCGGGGTGAGCCGGGCGGGCCGGTGCCGGGCCACGTGGTCCGCGCGCCGGTCGTGGTCGAGCTGGGTCAACAGGCACTTGCCGACGGCGCTGGCGTGCGCGGCGTCCCGGAAGTCCACCCACTCCCGCACCGGCGGGGCCCCGGGCCCGTCGGCCGTCTGCGTGATCCGGACCTCGCCCTCGGCGTACCGGCTCAGGTACACGGCCGCGCCCGCGCTGTCCCGGGCCAGCGCCAGCGTGCGCTGGAGCTGCCCCGCGAGTCCCCGGCCGCCGGGGGCCGCGAGCCGGTCGAGGGCGGGCCCGCGGCCGTACACCCCGGCGCCCGGGCGGTACGCGTACCCCTCCTCGCACAGCATCGCCAGCAGCGGGCCGAACTCCGCCTCGGCCAGGCCCGCCTCCCGCCGGAGCTGGGCGGCTCGTACTCCGAGCGGATGCCGCTCCAGGACCCGTACGACGGCCAGGGCGCGGCGCGCCTCGGCCAGCGCCTTGCCGGCGTCGGGCCGTACGACGGTGCCGCGCGCGGCGGCCGCCAGCGCGGGGTGGCGCAGCGGGCCCGCTCCCAGGCGCGGCGGTTCGGCCGGGGCTGCCGCCGCGGGCGAGAGCCGGAACGCGGCCAGCACCCCGGTCAGCCCCGGCCGCGGCAGCGGTACGGGGCCCAGGTCGGGGTCGTCGAGCTGGTCGACGTAGCGCAGGACGGCCGCCTGCGCGCACAGCCGTACCTCCCGCAGGTCCCGGCGGCCGCTCGGCCGGAACCCGCGCCCGCCCAGCTCGCGCGCCCAGATCCGGGCGTCGTGGTGCTCGCCGCGCCGGGAGTGGTCGAGGAACAGGCAGTAGGCGGCGGGCGCGGTGCGCGCGCGCCCGGACCCGGCGGCGAACTGCCACCAGAAGCGGGCTCCCTCGCGCAGCCCGGCCAGGTGCAGCAGGCAGCCGAAGACGAGGGCCCCGGGCAGGTGGAGGTGGCCGTCGCTCACGAAGGCGTCGAGGTCGGCTCCGGCGCGGGGGCCGCACACGGCGGCCAGGCAGACGGCCTTGAGGTCGCGCCGGGCCCGTTCGGAGTCGAGCGGGCAGTCCCGTGCGGGATCGCTCCAGCCGAACGTGCGGCGCCGGGCGGGGGCCGCGGCCCGCGACCGCCGCGAGCCGCGCAGCAGCCGGGCTTCGGCCGCGCCCAGGTCGTAGTGGGGATAGCGGTCGCGGACACCGGCCCGGGCCAGGAACTCGGCCAGGGAGCGGGGGAGTCCGCCGTCGTCGCGCCTCATGCCGGGGCTCGTGTTCCGGCTCATGATTCGGCGGACGTGTCGAGCAGGCGGGCGAGCCGCCGGTGCGCCTGGCCGAGCTGGGAGCGGACCGTCGCCTCGTCCACGCCCATCACGGCCGCGGCCTCCCCGGGGGTGCACTGGAGTCCGTACCGCAGCAGGACGGCGTCGCGCTGGCGTTCGGCGAGCCGGGAGACGGCGGAGTAGAAGCGGATGGTGTCGGTGAGCACCTCGTACTGGTCCGTCTCCGCGTGGGCCTCCTTGAGCGCGGCCTCGAAGGCGCTGATGTCCATCGGCTCGGGCCAGGGGCTGCGGCGGCGCTGCCGGTCGACGATGCGCTGTTTGAGGACGGTCCAGGCGTAGGCGTCCAGGCGGTCCATGTGCAACATCGGCAGCCACTCGTTCATGATCGAATCGAAGGCGGCGTCCACCGCCTGCTCGGCCGCCGCGTCGGAGCCCAGCTGCAAGTACGCGAAACGCATGTACGCCGGACGCCGGTTGCTGTGGAAGGCCCAGTACGACAGGCGTGCCGTCGGATCCCACTGACTCATGGGCGTCGGCCGCCGTCGCCGGCTCGGCAGCCCCACAGCCCCACCACCGGACTCCTCCGGTCCGCCATCGCTCACCGCTCCACCCCATCCCGTTTGCGCGGCCAGGAAATCAGCGCGGGCGCACTCGGAGGGCGCATAGATGAAACCTGGGAGCATTACGTTCGGTGATGACCGACCTGTGATCGGTATCGATCACGCACCCGCTCAACCAGCGCAAACGCATATGCCGCCCTCATTCGCGCCTCCGCGGCCGCACGACGCGTGACGATCCGGCTGCCCGGTCGGGGGTCTCGTCCCCCCGCTGTACCATGGCCCCAGCGCGAGGGCCGTGACGCAGTGGTCACCGTCCTCGCTTCTGCGTTACGCCCACCCCGAAGAAATGCGGCACGTGGCGTTTCGGCGGTTCGATACGATGAACCGGATCAATCCGCCACGCACGTCACGTTGTACCGGCATATATGAAATGGAGCATCCGAGGATGGCTCGACACCTGATCACCAGCGCGCTTCCCTACATCAACGGGATCAAGCACCTGGGCAACATGGTCGGGTCGATGCTTCCGGCGGATGTGTACTCCCGGTACCTCCGCCAGCGCGGCCACGACGTCCTCTACATCTGCGCCACCGACGAGCACGGCACCCCCGCCGAGCTCGCCGCCAAGGAGGCCGGCATCTCGGTCGCCGAATTCTGCGCGCAGGCCCACGACGCCCAGAAGGCGGTCTACGACGGCTTCCAGCTGTCCTTCGACTACTTCGGCCGCAGTTCCTCCGCGCAGAACGCCGAGATCACCCAGCACTTCGCGCGCAGGCTGCAGGAGAACGGCTTCATCGAGGAGCGCGCGATCCGGCAGGTCTACTCGCCGGTCGACGGCCGCTTCCTGCCGGACCGCTACGTCGAGGGCACCTGCCCGCACTGCGGCTACGACAAGGCCCGCGGCGACCAGTGCGAGAACTGCACCCGCGTCCTGGACCCCACGGACCTGATCGAGCCCCGCTCGGCGATCTCCGGCTCCACCGAGCTGGAGGTGCGCGAGACCAAGCACCTCTTCCTCCTGCAGTCCAAGCTCCAGCACGAGGTCGAGGCCTGGGTCGCGCAGCACGAGGAGGAGTGGCCGCAGCTCGCCTCCTCCATCGCCCGCAAATGGCTCACCGAGGGCCTGCTCGACCGCGCCATCACCCGCGACCTCGACTGGGGCGTGCCGGTCCCGGCCGACACCTGGCCCGAACTGGCCGCCGCTGGCAAGGTCTTCTACGTCTGGTTCGACGCGCCGATCGAGTACATCGCCTCCACCAAGGAGTGGGCCGACGCCGACCCGGCGAACCGCGACTACAAGGCGTGGTGGTACGAGGCCGAGGACGTCCGCTACACCCAGTTCATGGCCAAGGACAACGTCCCGTTCCACACGGTGATGTTCCCCGCCACCGAACTGGGCACCCGCGAGCCGTGGAAGAAGGTCGACTACGTCAAGGCCTTCAACTGGCTGACGTACTACGGCGGCAAGTTCTCCACCTCGCAGAAGCGAGGCGTCTTCACCGACCAGGCGCTGGAGATCCTGCCGGCCGACTACTGGCGCTACTTCCTCATCGCGAACGCGCCCGAGTCCGACGACTCGTCCTTCACGTGGGAGCACTTCACCGCCACGGTCAACAAGGACCTCGGCGGTACCCTCGGCAACTTCGTCAACCGCGTGCTGACCTTCTCCCGCAAGCGCTTCGGTGACGAGGTCCCGGCGGGCAGCGCGGCCGGCGAGGCCGAGACCAGGCTGGGCGAGCAGATCGCCGAACTGCTGGCCGAGTACGAGGGCCACATGGAGTCCCTCCAGTACCGCAAGGCCGCGGCCGCGCTGCGCGCCCTGTGGTCGGCCGGAAACGCCTACCTCGACGAGAAGGCCCCCTGGCTGGAGGTCAAGACCGACCTGGAGGGCGCGGCGCTCACCCTGCGCACCGCGATGAACCTCATCCACCTCTACTCGGTGGTCTCCGAGCCCTTCATCCCGGCCTCGGCGCACGCCATGCGCTCCGCGTTCGACCTCGCCGACGACACGGCGGCGTGGGTGACCCCGGAGCAGGCCAAGTCCCTGGACGCGGTCCCGGCGGGGACGCCGTTCACCGTGCCGCCGGTGCTCTTCGCGAAGATCACCGAAGAGGACCTGGAGTCGTACCGGGAGCGCTTCGGCGGCAACCCGGACGCCTGATCCTTCGCACGACGACTCCGTGAGGGGCGCGACCTCCCCCAGCTACCGCTGGGAGGTACCACCAGGGCCGCGCCCCTTCGGCGTACCCGGCCCCGGCCCGCGGCCGTCGGGGGCCGTCGGGTCCGGGCCGGGGCCGCGATCGGCGCCGGCCGGGCCCGCGGCGCGAAGGGCCCGTACGCCCGGGTGCGCAGCAGCGTGGCGATCACCACCCGCTCCCCGGCCGCGACCCCGTACGCCTCCAGACGCTGGCCGGACGGCGCTGCGCAGCATCACCGGCGTCGGCGAGGTCACCCGCAGCGCTTCCTCGATCAGGGGCGTCGGTGATCCGGCCGGGCCCCCGGTCGCGGTCGTGGACCAGGGCGACCAGCCGCGGTACGAAGGAGACGAGCGTCTCGGTGCCGGTCAGCAGCAACACCGCGACCGCGCCCCGCGCCTCGCACTCGCCCGGCCCCGGCCCCGGACGCCGCAGCCGCCCCGGCACGGTGGACCCGTCGGCCGCCCGGTAACGCGGTGACCGCCGCCTCGCTCAGCCCGGCCAACGCGGCCCGCGCACGCGCCGCCTGACCTCCGGTCAGCGAGGGCCGCCGCAGCCGCATCCACGACAGCGCCGCGCAGGCCCCGGCGAAGTCGGCCCCGGCGTCCGGCAGCCCGACCAGCTCCCGGCACAGGCGCCGGCGCAGGGCCGCGTGCTCGGCGCCTTCTGACCACCACCCCGACGCGGGGCACCCGCACGGCCGGACCGCGGGTGGCGGCCGCGCTCGGCAGCCGGTACGCGAAGGGGTGCGCGGCCGTCTGCACGCGCCGCTCCCAGCGCTCCCATTCGCCCATCGGGGCAGGCTGATGCCGCCGATGGCTTGAAGTGACCCCTCGCGCAGGGATCTTGACCTGTCTGCCGCGTATCGAACCTCTGCCGGGATCGTTTCTGCAGGAGAGAACCCTGGACAAACGCTGCATCTGCTGCGGAATCGGGAGGACGTGCGGTGACCGCTTGGCAGTACTTCGCCGGAGCCGGCATGGTGGCGGCGCTCTGCCCGCTGCACGGCCACGTGGCGGCCGCGGGCGACGGTCACGGGCGCGGAGCCCGCGTCGACCTGTGCGTGCCGGCAGACGCGAAGCCGGGCCGGCCGGCCGCGGCTCGGCCGTCGCTGCACCCGTCCCTGCACCCCTCCCTGCAGGCGCCCGTGCCCGGGCCCGCGCGGCCGACGGTGCGGCACCCGGGGAGCGGGCCCCTGCCGGCTCCCGCCGAAGCCGCGCTCCCGGGGTGGGCAGCGCCGACGGCGGAGGCAGGAGCGGGGCCGGCAGCGGAGACGGGGCCGGCAGTGGAGGCGGAGGCCGTACCGTCGCAGCCGCCGCCGGCCGGGCCGGGTGCCGGGCCCGTTGCCGGGGTGGCGGTCGCCGAAGCCGTGGTCCCGGCCGCGGTCGCAGCTCCGGCCGCGCCCGCACGTGGCTTCCACGTGCGCTCGTACCACTCATCGGCCCTGGCGCGGCGCGGCCCGGACGGCATGTCCACCGTGATGCTCATGGTCGTCGTCACCACCCCGGCGGTCCTCGCGGCCGCCGCGCTGCGGCCGCGGGGCAAGAGCCGTAGCTGACCTCTCATCCGATTGATTCACCCACTGGAGAACCCTCGTGTCCGAATGGCTGGTCCTGGCCATCGCCATGGCGCTCGTCTGCGCCGTCGTCCTCACCTTCACCGCGATCCGGCACCGCCGGGCCGCGGACGACGAGGACACCAGTGAAACCCCCGACGTCATCGAGTACATGACGATGATGGTCGGGGTCGTCTACGCGATCGTGCTGGGTCTGGCCATCGCGGGCGTCTGGGAGGCGCGCGGCGCCGCCGAGGACAGCGTGCGCCGGGAGGCCCAGTCCCTGTACGAGGTCACCCAGCGCGCGGACGTCTACCCGGTGCCGGTCCGCGACCGGATCCGGGGCGAGGTGGACGCGTACGTCTCCCACACCGTCAACGTGGACTGGCCGCGGCTGACCTCCGGCCAGGCCGCGACCGCCGAGGGCGCCGGGCTGCTCGGCAAGCTGCGCAGCGACGTCACCCACCAGGCCCCCGCCAACGAGCTCCAGGCGCAGGCCTACCAGCCGCTGCTGGACCACATCGCGGCCGCCGACGACGCCCGCCACTCGCGGACGCAGAGCGACGAGTCGACGCTGCCGAGCGTGGTGTGGTTCGGGCTGCTGGTCGGCGGGGTGGTCACGGTCGGGCTGATCTTCACCCTGCAGATCCGGCGTTCGGGCCGGGAGCTGCTCCTCGCCGGGCTGTTCAGCGCGCTGATCGTGTTCCTGCTGTTCATGGTGTGGAGCTTCGACGCGCCCTACGGCCGTGGGGGCATCGATTCCGCCGGCGCCTTCCAGGACCTGTTCCCGGCGGTGACGGTGACGGTGGCCGCCGGAAGCTGACCGCGCGGCGCTCGCCCCCGGGCCTCGGGCGGGTCAGGCCCCCGGGGACCCCGGCGCCCCGGAGAGCGCCGTCTGCCGCCGGACCTCCGCCACGACCGGCGAGTGCCGCAGGGCGTGGGAGATCCGTACGAGATCGCGCGGCCCGTCGGCGGCGTGCTGTGCGCTCTCCTCGCTGGCCCCGATGACCTTGCCCTCGGGGTCGGCGGCGCGGGCCCGCACCGCGGCCGCGACCATGGCGGCGTCGGCGACGGCCCGGGAGGTCTCCTCGTCGGCGCCGTCGGCGAGGGCCCGCGCGAGGGCCTCGTCCCGGTGGCGCTGGTCGAAGTACGGGCCCAGGTGCAGGAAACCGTCGTGGATGTCCGACTCGCGCTGGATCATCCGCAGCTCGGCGGCGGCCCACCAGGACATCTGGACGCAGGGGGTGCCGCCGGGCGCGGAGATCTGCACCTCGTGCCAGAGCGCGCCGAGGCGCCGGTACGTCGCCCAGTTCTGCCAGCTGTCCGACAGTCGCTGGCACACCAGCGGGAGCACGAAGCCGACGGCGCTGATGAGCGCGCCGAGGGAGGCGACCGGCGGGGCGAGGTCGGTGCTCAGCCAGTCGAGGTCGTGTCCGGTCCAGCGGGCGACGACGGCGGTCATCTTGGTCGCGTCGTAGCTGAGGTTGAAGATGTAGCCCAGGACGATGATCATCAGGCCGACGCGCAGCCACCCCCGCACCTGGAGGGACCAGCGCCAGCACATGGCCACCATCACGAACGCGGCCACGTTGTGGGCGACCAGGTAGAGGGCGATCAGCTCCCGCATGTACGGGGTGTTGGCGTAGTACGTGTCGAAGTCGCGCAGCCGCTCGACCGGCGCGTCACCGAGGACGAACAGCAGCGAGAGCGCCACGATCACCGCGCCGTAGCCCAGGATCCAGCGCCGGGAGACGCGCCGGGTGTCCTCCGGCGGCCCGCCCCGCCAGTTGACGATCAGCACCAGGCAGGCGGCGCTGAAGGCGGTGATCAGGCAATAGACGAGCGGGGCGGAGAAATTGGGGATGCCGGTCCAGCGGTTGACCGCCTCGATGGTGGGCGGGGCGGCGAAGGTGAACACCGATCCGGCCAGGGTGAGCAGCGCGCAGACCGAGCGGAGCAGCGGGTCCCGCCAGTTGTTGCGCAGGGTCGGCAGCTTGAACGCGAGGGAGACACCCATCGCAACTGCCGGTGTGTAGTAGTCCTGGCCGTTCAACGGTCGTTCCTGTGCCCCCGGTATCCGAGCGAGGCCTCGATGCGGCCCGCCAGCTGATCACGTTGTGCCGGTGCCCGGTGGCTCGCCGAACCGGCCAGCCACGTACGGCATCTGCTGCCCAGCAGTAAACCGAAGGTTTCCGCTTCGGTCTCCTCCTGGACGTCGGCGCGCGTGCGCGCGGCCACCCGCCGGACCGTCTCGCCGAGATCGGCCTCGTCGGAGAGCAGCCGGGCGGCGACGGCGGCGCCGTCGACGTGGTGGCTGCAGTGGCCGGCCTTCATGTGCCACAGCTCGTGGCCGAGGATCACCAGCTGGTGGTCCGGTGCCGTGCGCTCCTCGATGACCACCAGATCGCGGTCCGCCATGTCGAGCCACAGACCGCTGGCCGTCCCCGGCGGGAACGAGGCCATCCGGAACTCCACCCGGCGGCCGCGGTGTTTGCTCATGCCCTCACAGAGGGCGGCGTAGAGGTCCACGGGTTCCACGGGCGCGGTCAGCGTGATGCCGGCCACCAGCTCCCCGCACAACCGCCGCTGCTCTCTGCCTATGCTCACCGTTCTCCCCGTCGGCGCGGATCCGGATCAGGACTCAAGGATCAGACCCAGACTTTCGACTGGGTCAGGACTCGTTCGGTTTTACGCTTTCGAGAAGCATGTCCAGCCATTCGGTCACCTTGTCCCGGTGCTTGTCGCTGGGCAGTTGGGCGGCCCGCCAGGCGATGCCGCGTACGCCGTGGTTCTGGAGAAGTCTTGCCAGCGGATCGCCTGCCGAAGCGGCGGCGGCCGGTACGGTTTCCCTGGCTCTTCCCGCGAAGTCCTGGAGCAGTTGCTGCTCGGTCCGCTGGAGCGCGTCGGTGAGGGCGTCGGCGTCGTGGGCGGTGAGGAAGCCCGCGTGTACCCCGAAGAAGCGCTGGATGGCGTCACAGTGCTCCATGGTGGGCCGCCGGTCGCCGTTGATCAGGGCCCCGGCCTGCTGCCGGGACATGCCGGCGCCGTCCGCGATCTCCTGCTGCGTGTACCGGCGTCCGTTGGACTTGACCCGGGTGCGGCGCAGCAGGTCGAGGCGCTGGAGGAAGCGGGTCTGAAGATCGGGTTCACCGGCGGGCCTGCCGTCCAGCAGCGTCCTGACCACGTCCGCGGGGACGCCGGAGGCCGCGGAGAGCCGACGCAGGTCGAAGACCTGGTTCAGGTCGCGGCCCATCTTGCCCGCGAGTTCGGCGACGCGCGTGACGGTGGCTGCCAGGGGCGCGTTGGCCACCGCGACGGGAGCCGGGAAGCCGTCTGTCACCAGTGGTTCTCCTAGATCGCGCGAGGTCGGTACGGGCACATGGTCGGCTCCTGGAATCTAGCCGCTCACGCTGCGGAGGGCTAGAACTTGCCACAGCTGTGGCGGGAATGAGCTGTCAAGAGGCTGGAATTGCCACAATAGTTGACACTCGAATGAAGTCGGTAGCAGGATCGCCACACGGAAATGAAGATCCAGACCGTGAGGAGGGGGAGCTCTCGGTGCCACATCTCGCAGCGGTGGGCCCGTCCGATGGCCTCGCCCGAGCCGGTGAGGAGCGCCTGGCGGGCGATGAGTCCGCACGCGGCGCCGTGCGGTCAGAGCGACGCAAGGAGATTTTGCGCCAGCGCCGAGAGGAGCTGGGGCTGAGCCAGGAGGACCTCGCGGCACGGCTGCGGATCAGCGTGCGTGCGTACGGAAACTGGGAACGCGGCCTGGTCAAGGAGTGGACGGACCGCAAACTGCTCGCCCTGGCCGAGGCCTTGGAGATGAGCGAGCGGCAACGCTTTTGGCTCTTCCGGGTCATGGTCGACCGCGACCCGCCGCCCACCTGGCGCGCGGCCGAGGAGAACCGGCTGCCCGAAGACCCCGCACAGCGCGACTACCTGTGCGACTACGCGGCACTGATGGAGGCCGTGCCCTACCCGAGCTTCCTGGTGGACCACCGCTGGGACGTGGCCCTCACCAACTCGGCCTTCGACCGGCTCTTCCAGTCGGTACGCCCCCATCCGACCGCTCTGCCGGACGACAACTTCCTGCGCTTCGTGCTGTTCCACCCGGACGCCGCGGCCGTGCTGGAAGACCATGAACCGGCCTGGTGCGTACCGCTGTTGGCCAGATTCGCGACCGCGCTGGCAGCCGCGCCGGAGGACGAGGGGCTGCGCAGCATCCGCCAGGAGGTGGCCCGCGACCCCTTCATGGAGGCGGCCTACCGGTACGGGGTGCCGCACTGGCTGACCACGCACGGGGCCGACGCCGCCGAGCAGGACGGGGCGGTGCGCACCGTGCGCCATCCCGACCCGGGCTGGGGACTGGTGCGCTGCCGGATGGTGGCCGAATCCAGCCGCATGCTCAACGCGATGGGGCTCACCCGTATCACCCTGATCCTCTCGGCGCCGAAGGGAGCGTCGATCGGCCCGGTCCGCGGCGGCGGAGCGCCGCAGCACCAGGGGCCGCGGCTGCGCGCCGTGCCGTCGCTCGGGGACTGACCCGGCGGGGGACACTGGTGTCACGAAACGTGGCACTGCGAAGGGCGGTATGGGCGTGCGGCTGACGATCCTCGGCGGGGGCGGATTCCGGGTACCGCTCGTGTACGGAGCACTGCTCGGCGACCACGCCGAGGGCAGGGTGTCGCAGGTGACCCTCTACGACGAGGACCCCGGCCGGCTGAGCGCCATGGCCCGGGTGCTCGCGGACCAGGCCGCGGGTGTGCCGGACGCACCCGCCGTCAGCGCCACCGCGGACCTCGACGAGGCGTTGCGTGGCGCGGACTTCGTGTTTTCGGCCATCCGCGTCGGTGGGCTGGAGGGGCGCGCCGCCGACGAGCGGATCGCCCTGGCCGAGGGAGTGCTGGGTCAGGAGACGGTGGGCGCGGGCGGGATCGCGTACGGCCTGCGGACCGTGCCGGTGGCCCGGGAGATCGCGCGCAGGATCGCCCGTACCGCTCCCGAGGCGTGGGTCATCAACTTCACGAATCCGGCCGGGGTGGTCACCGAGGCTATGGCCGAGGAGCTCGGGGACCGGGTGATCGGGATCTGTGACTCGCCGGTGGGCCTCGGGCGGCGGATCGCCCGGCTGCTGGGCGCCCGGCCCGAAGAGGCCTGGATCGACTACGTCGGCCTCAACCACCTGGGCTGGGTGCGCGGGCTGCACATCGGCGGCCGCGACGAACTGCCCCGGCTGCTGGCCGATACCGAGGCCCTGGAGTCCTTCGAAGAGGGCCGGCTCTTCGGGGCCGACTGGCTGCGCTCGATCGGCGCGGTACCCAACGAGTACCTGCACTACTACTACTTCAACCGTGACACGGTACGGGCCTACCAGAAGGCCAGGCAGACCCGCGGCGCCTTCCTGCGCGACCAGCAGCGCGGCTTCTACGCCGAGGCGGGCCGCCCCGGGCAGCGGCCCGGCGAGGCCCTGGCCGCCTGGGACCGGACCCGGGCCGAGCGCGAAGCCACGTACATGGCCGAGAACCGCGAGGCGGCGGGCGTCGGCGAGCGCGACGAGAGCGACCTGGAGTCGGGCGGCTACGAGAAGGTCGCGCTGGCGCTCATGCGGGCCATCGCCCGGGACGAGCGGGCCACGCTGATCCTCAACGTCCGCAACCGGGGCACGCTCTCGGCACTCGACGCGCAGGCCGTCATCGAGGTCCCGTGCCTCGTCGACGCCAACGGGGCCCACCCGGTGGCCGTCGCCCCACTGCCGCTGCACGCGGCGGGCCTGGTGACCTCCGTCAAGGCGGTCGAGCGCGAGGTGCTGGCAGCCGCGGCGAGCGGGTCCCGGGCGGACGCGGTCAAGGCCTTCGCGCTGCACCCGCTGGTGGACTCGGTGACGGTGGCCCGGCGGCTGCTCGACGGGTACGCGGCGGAGCATCCGAACCTGGCCTACCTGCGCTGATGCAGGCCGGGGCTCACCCGTACGGCCCTGTGCCGGGTGCGGGGGGCCAGGGGCGCTGTGAGAGTGCGAGATGTGACCACTGCCCCTGCCACAGCCGCAGCGCCCCCCGTGCTCGACAGGCGGCGGCGCGACATCATCTTCGGCACGATCATGCTGGGCGTGTTGCTGGCAGCCCTCGACCAGACGATCGTGGGCACGGCCCTGCCCACGATCGTGGCGGACCTCGGCGGCGGGGACCACATGTCGTGGGTGGTCACCTCCTACCTGCTCGCGGAGACCGTCGCGACGGTACTGGTGGGCAAGTTCGGCGACATGTTCGGCCGGAAGCTGATCTTCCAGATCTCGGCGGTCATCTTCATCACCGGCTCCTTCCTGTGCGGCCTCGCGGGCAACATGACCCTGCTCATCCTGTGGCGGGGCGTGCAAGGCATCGGGGCGGGCGGCCTGATGGTCACCTCCATGGCGCTGATCGCCGATGTGGTGCCACTGCGCGAACGGGGCAAGTACCAGGGCGCGATCGGCGCGGTCTTCGGGGTCGCCACCGTCATCGGACCGCTGCTGGGCGGGCTGTTCACCGACAATCTGACCTGGCGCTGGTGCTTCTACGTCAACGTGCCCATCGCCGTCCTGGTGGTGGTCGCCGCCGCACGCACCATCCCCTCGGTACGGGCCGCCGGCCGGCCGGTCATCGACTACCTCGGCATCGCCCTGGTCGCGGTGGGCTCCAGCGCACTGATCCTGGCCACGAGCTGGGGCGGCAACGAGTACGCCTGGACCTCGGGCGTGATCATCGGCCTCTTCGCGGGCGGCGCCCTGGCCCTGGCGCTGTTCTGCCTGGCGGAGACCCGGGCCGCCGAGCCGATGCTGCCCATGCGGCTGTTCCGCAACCCGGTCTTCGCGGTGTGCTCGGTGCTGAGTTTCGTCGTCGGCTTCGCGATGCTCGGCGCGATGACCTTCCTGCCGACCTACTTGCAGTACGTGGACGGGGATTCGGCCACCGTGTCGGGCATCCGCACCCTGCCCATGGTCGTCGGGCTCCTGATCGCCTCCGTCTTCAGCGGCAACGTCATCAGCCAGACGGGGCGATACCGGATCTTCCCCATCGTGGGCAGCGCGGTGATGGGCGCCGGGCTGTACCTGCTGTCGCTGATGGGGCCGGGGACCAGTGCCTGGCTGGAATCGTTGTACATGTTCGTCCTCGGCACCGGCATCGGCCTCTGCATGCAGGTGCTGACCATCGCCGTGCAGAACACCGTGGACTACGCCGACCTCGGCACCGCCACCTCCGGCGTCACCTTCTTCCGTACGCTGGGCAGCGCCTTCGGGACCGCGGTGTTCGGGACGATCTACGCCAACACCCTGACACCCGCGCTGAAGTCGGCGGTCGCCGAGGCCGCCCGGGCCACCGGGGCCGATCCGGCGCAGCTCGGCGCGGCCGCGCAGAGCCCGCAGGGGGTGCACGGGCTCGAACCGGAGGCCGCCGTTCCGGTGATTGCCGCGTACGCGGAGACGTTGCAGACGGTGTTCCTGTGGACCGTGCCGGTGGCGGTGGTCGGCTTCGTGGTCGCCCTCTTCCTCAAGGAGGTCCGGCTGCGGGACAGTGCGCGGGCCGGATCGACGGACATGGGCGACGGTTTCGCCTCGCCGGCCACGGCCTCCGGGGACTCGGCGAAGCTGCTGGAGCTGGCGGTGGGCAAGCTCGTGCGGAACATGGGGCCGGAGACCGCCCGGGGCATCGTGGCGGCCAGCGACACCCGGCTTGACATAGGCGGCGCCTGGGCGGTCATGCAGGTGGACCTGCTGACCCGGACGGTCGGCCACGCCAGCCTGGGCCTGATGGCCTCGCGGCGGTCGCTGCCGCCGGAGGTGCTGCTGCCGGTGTTCGAGCGGATGGCGGACGAGGGTTACCTGACGCGGGAGAACGGTTTCTTCTCGCTCACCCCGGGCGGGCAGCGGGAGGCCGATGTCATCTCGGCGGCGTGGGCGGGCTGGCTCGGGGACCAGTTGGAGAAGGACCGCGGGCGGCCGCGCAGCGCGGAGTTGCGGGTGGCGGCGGACGCCATCGCGAAGCGGCTGCTGGCCGAGGACCTGGAGGAGGGCAACTTCGCGCCGCGGGCGGCGGCGGGGCGTACGTAGCGGCTCGCTGGTGCGTCAAGCCGTCGGGTGCGTCGGCGTCGGGTGCGTCGGGTCCGTCCAGGCCGTCGGGTCCGTCCAGACCGTCGGGTCCGTCCAGACCGTCGGGTAGTCGTACGAGGGCAGGTGCGGCTGGGTCGGCAGCAGCTCGGGGCGCCAGGTGCGGAGGACCGCCGCCGAGGGGGCGTAGAGCGCGGCCGGGATCTCGGAGGGGGCGAACCACTGCCAGCGGGCGATCTTGTCGGGCTCGGTGACCAGCGGGGCGCCCTCGGCGGCTTCGGTGACGGCGGCCGCCGTCAGCCGGGTCACCCCGGACTGCGCGTCGATGTGCACCGACAGGATCCGGATGGCCTCCGGGGCTGCCCGCAGATCCGTTTCCTCCGCCAGCTCGCGCGCGGCGGCGTGCTCGAACCCCTCCCCGGGGTCGACCTTGCCGCCCGGCAGCTCCCAGCGGCCGTCGTGTGCCTGGCCGAGCAGGACGCGGCCGTCGGCGCCGACGACGACCAGGCCGACCCCGACGACGGCGTTGGGCCGGGGGGTGGCTCGTTTCCGCACGGGGAAGCTCATGAGCGTCCTTCCGAGGGTGGGACGGAGGGCTTGGACGGGCGGGCGCGGACATGGATCCGCTCGCCCTGCGGGCCGAACAGGCTGAGGAACTCCGCGGGCTGCGCACCCGCGTTGAAGAAGGCGTGCGGGGTGCGGGTGTCGAACTCGGCCGCCTCCCCGGGGGTGAGGACCAGGTCGTGGTCGCGGCCCAGCAGCACCCGGACCCGCCCGGACAGGACGTACAGCCACTCGTAGCCCTCGTGCACCCTGAGTTCGGGCGGTGGCAGCGCGGGGTCGCGCGGCGGGAGGATCTGCTTGAAGGCGTGCACCCCGCCGAAGTTGCGGGTCAGCGGCACGTAGGTGTCTCCGTGCCGGACGAAGGGCTTCGGGCGGATCCGCGGATCGCCGGTTTCCGGGGCGCCGACCAGCTCGTCGAGCGCCACCCGGTGGGCCCTGGCGAGCGGAAGCAGCAGTTCCAGGGTCGGCTTGCGCTGACCGGACTCCAGCCGGGAGAGGGTGGAGAGTGAGATTCCGGTGGTTTCCGAGAGCTGGGCCAGCGTGGTGCCGCGCTCCCGGCGCAGGGCCCGCAGCCGGGGGCCCACGGCACTGAGCACGCCGGCGAGGTCCTCGTCGTCGTCGCGTCCGCGGTCCGGCTGCTGCGTGGTCATGGCTCCATTTGCCGGTTCGGCAACACCATTTGTCAAGGGAGGGCTCGGTGGAGGGAAATGTGGAGGGAAAGGTGAGGGGAAAGGTGAGGGGAAAGGTGAGGGAAACATGAGGGGAAACATGAGGGACGAATGGTTTGACGTGGTCGTCGTGGGCGGCGGGGCCGCCGGGCTGGCCGGGGCGCTGACCCTGGCGCGGGCGCGCCGGTCGGTACTGGTGATCGACTCCGGCAGCCCGCGCAATGCCCCCGCCGCGCACGTGCACGGCTACCTCGGCCACGACGGGGCGAGCCCCGCCGAACTGCTGGCCAGGGGGCGGGCGGAGGTGGCCGGGTACGGCGGGGAGGTCCGTCCCGGTGCGGCCGTCGCCGCGGACCGGCTGCCCGGCGGGGAATTCCTGGTGCACTGCGCGGACGGCCGGGCCGTACGGGCGGGGCGACTGCTGGTCGCGACCGGGCTGGTGGACGAGCTGCCCGGGGTGCCGGGGCTGGGGGCCCGCTGGGGACGGGACGTGCTGCACTGCCCGTACTGCCACGGCTGGGAGGTGCGGGACCTGCCCTTGGCGGTACTGGCCACCGGCCCGCTCTCCGTGCACCAGGCGCAGCTCTGGCGGCAGTGGAGCGAGCGCGTGACGCTGCTGTCCCACACGTGGCAGCTCGCGGGGGAGGAGCGGGAGCTGCTGGCGGCGCGTGGCATCGAGGTGGTGGAGGGCGAGGTGACGGGCCTGGTCGTGGCCCACGGGGGCGGGGATGAGGGCGGGGACGGCGGCGACGAGGTCGACGGCGACGACGGCTGGCTGGCCGGGGTGACCCTGGCCGGCGGGGGGACCGTGGAGTGCCGGGCGCTCGTGGTGGCCCCGAGGTTCACCGCCCGCGCCGGTGTCCTGACCAGCCTCGGCCTGCCCCTGACCACCCTGGAGCGGGACGGCCACGCCATCGGCACCTGCGTCGACGCCGACCCCGCGACGGGCGCGACCGCCCTGCCCGGGGTGTGGGTGGCGGGGAACGTCGGCGATCCGATGCAGCAGGTCGCGGGCGCGGCGGCGCAGGGCGTACGGGTGGCCGCCGCCGTCAATGCCGACCTCGTCGAGGAGGAGACCCGCCTCGCGCTGCGGGCCCACCGGCGTTCGTAGGACAGGTGTGCGGGTTTCGGTCAGGGTCCGTCCGCGCAGGCTCTGGGCGGTCTGATCGTCATACGGCGCATCGGTTCAGCGGTTCCATCGGCTCAGGGGGGCGCAGTGGCACATGTGCTGGTCATCGGCGGGGGAGTCGGAGGGCAGGCCGCCGCGCTGCTCGCGGCGCGTGCGGGACACGGCGTCGAGCTCTTCGAACGGGACGCACGGGCCCCCGGCACCGCGCTCGACCGCGATTTCTTCGGCTGGCGCCGGCCGGCCGTACCGCAGGCGACCCAGCCGCACGCGCTGCTCGGCGCCGCCCGCAACGTACTGCGCGACGAACTGCCCGACGTCTACGCGGAGATGCTCAGGCTCGGCGCCCGTGAGCGGCACGAGATGGACTGGTTCGACGTACGCCCGCCCGCGCGCCCCGGCGACGAGGACCTCGTCATGCTCCAGGCCCGGCGCATCGTGCTGGAAAGCGCGCTGGCCACCGCCCTGCGCGCCGAACCGGGCGTCGTTGCGCGCCACGGGGAGGCGGTCACCGGGCTGACCTCGGTCCAGGACACCTCCGGGATCCGTGTGACGGGCGTGACCACCGGGGCCGGTTCGTACGAGGGTGACCTCGTGGTGGACGCGTGCGGACGGCGCGGCGGCGGCGAGCGCCGGCTCGCCGCGGCGGGCTGCCGGCCCGCGCTCATGGAACGGCACCGCACGGGCCTCGCGTACTTCTGCCGCTGGTACCGGCTGCCCGCGGGACGGGAGGAGGGGCCGCGCCGGCCCTGGACGGTGACGGGCGGCAGCTTCGCCGGGTGCGCGGTGTTCCCGGCCGACAACCGCCTCTTCGCCGTCACCCTCTTCGTGCACACCGAGGACACCACGCGCTCGGCGCTGCGCCATCCCGCCGTCTTCGAGGCCGCCGCGCGGGCCTTTCCGCCCGGCGCGGCCTGGCTGGCGGCGGGGGTCGAGCCGGTCTCGGACGTACTGGCCACCGCGAGCCTCGACAACCGGTGGAGCCCGTACGCCGACGAGCGGGGGCCGGTGGTGGCCGGGCTGGTACCCGTCGGTGACGCCATCACCCATACCAACCCGACGCTGGGACAGGGCACTTCGCTGGCGCTGTGGGCCGCGCTCCGGGTGGCCCGTACGGCGCACGAGGACCCGGGATCGGTGCGGTTCGCGGCCGAGTACCACGCGTGGGCCGTGCGCACGCTGAAGCCGTGGTTCGACTTCCAGGTCGTCGCCGACGCGGCGATCGGCGAGCGGTTCGCGACCCGGGCCGTGCGTACGGGGACGGCCCGCGAGGTGGCGGCGCTGTTCGACTGCGCGCTGGAGGACCCGGAGGTGATGCGGGCCCGGGCCCGGGTCCGGCACCTGGCCGAGCCGCCGGAGCGGGCGTACGCGGACCCGCAGGTACGGGCCAGGGTGGCCCGGTGGCTGGCGGCGCGGCCCGACTACGAGCCGAACGCGGCCGGCCCGGACCGGGGCGAGTGGGAGAAGCTGACGGCGGGCTGAGGCCTCACCCGACGGCCCCGAGCACCTCGGCGAGGTCATAGCCGACGACCTCCTCGAGCTGGGCGTAGGTACAGCTCTCCGGGGCGCGGTCGGGCCGCCAGCGGCGGAACTGGGCGGTGTGCCGGAAGCGGTCGCCCTCCATGTGGTCGTACGCGACCGCGTGCAGGCCCCCTTCCAACGGCTCTCGACAGGCGAGGGCCGGGGCATGGAGGGAAGATCCGCACATGGACCAGGTACGTCTACTGGGGGGCGCTGCGCGAGTCGAAGGGGCGGGACTGGTCGGGCTCGTTCGACGGCCAAGAGAAGGACGTACCGGGAGTGGCCGCGAGGCATCGCGGCATCCTGGTAGAGATGACACGGGACCGCGATGGGTCTGGCCGGGAGATCCGACTGTTCGACCGGCCGGATCTTGGTCCGTGGCTGAAGAAGCCCGACCTTTACGACGGCATCGCCGTTCAGAAGATGGACCGCCTGACTCGTAGGCCCGTGGACAGCTACCTGTTCTTCGAGTGGTGCAAGGAGCACGCGAACCCAGGGGGCGAGGAGGGGGCGGTACGCGGGTGGGTCTACTGGAGGCCCAACGAGTCGAGGAATTCGGACGCGATCCCAGGCTGCTTCACCGTGTGCTCGGTGTTGTTGTCAATAGTGGTGTCCTCCTCCGCCACAGCTGCGCCGCCACCGCTGCCAGCGTTCCTTGACTGGCCCTGATTGATGGCGAAGTTTGAGCCGGGGCCGGGGTCGGCCTGAGCGGTGCCTCCGAAGGGCAGGGTTGCCCCCGCGAGAGCTACAGCGGCCAGTACACGCTTCGTGTTGTTCATGCCCCGCCAACGATCACGGAGCATCGTGGTCACGGAGGTGACTCCGCCCAGGTCTCAGGGCCTCCCCCGCGCCACTCGAAGAGCGCTTCGTCCGCGAGGTTCACGGCGGTTCCGCGGGGATGCCGGCGGGGCGGGTGACTGGCAAAATCCGGTGGGACCGCTCTCAACTTGGCATAGCTAGGCCTTGTGGATCGGATCGTACGCGGCCACTTGTTCCGGGGCGACCTCCTCAACCGTGAGGTTCCCCGTCCATAGGTGGTCGCGGTAGCAGTACCCGTGAAGCTCTGCCCGTCGCCCTTGGGTGACTTTCCACCTACCTGTGGGCAGTTTCACCACCAGGTCGCTGCCGCACGCGAACGACCGGCTTGCCTGCGCCATGATCCAGCGCGCGTGGTCGGCGGGGCCCTCCGTCTCCCGGCACATCTTCCGGGCTGTGTCCCACAGTCGCCCCCACTCGACGCCAGGAGTCAGGGGGCCGACGATCGCAACTTCCCCGATGTTCCTGCTGTCCAAGGAGTGAGTGGCGTAGCCGTACACCGTGCCGAACATCCGGAACACCGTGACTCGGCTCTGCCCTACCAAGGGCTCAACAACTGCCATGCGGCTAACCTCTGTTCATGGGTGAGCCCCGGGTGCATTGGCCGCACCCGGGGCTCATCTCTCGGGTGGATCAGCAGCCGTCGCCGTCGCCGCAGCAGGCCGGGGGGTTGCAGTCCTTCGCGGAGCCCCACAGCCGCTCGTCGACGTAGAAGCCAGCCGCCTTGACGCGGTCTACGACGGAGCCGATCAGCGGGCGTGTGCGGACGGTGGCCTTCGGCTCGTGTCCGAGGAAGAACCCGAACTGCTCCTCACACCACGCGGCGTACGCCTGCGTGTGGAGCACGAACGAGTGCCAGCCGGGGTCAACCGCGTCCGACGGGGTCATGTCGAACGCGCGGGTGGCGCCCATGACCTTGAGGAAGGCAAGGGCCTGGTCCACGATCCGGCGAGCGGTGGATAGCTCGTGTCCGTACTCCTCGGAGCAGAACACGGAGACCTTCTCGAACAGCTCGGGACTGACGAGGCCCCGCCCGTGCCGTAAGGCGACGGGAGTTTCCAGCATGGTCGTCACAGTGAGATTCCCTCTCTCTCGACGGTTGGGGACTGGTTACGCGGCGGGCGGGGGCGGGAACTTCTCGCCGCCCTCCTTGTCGCCCGGGTCGGTCATCGCTTCACCTCCTCTCGACGTGCGGCCGGCATACGTGCCGCCCTACAAGGAGGGCGGGGAGCAAGCTGGTTGGGCCCGCTCACCAGCGAATGCGCTGTGCGTTTCCTCCGGCGCAGTCGGGGCACCGGCGGCGGCCGAGCTTGCACATGCGGCACCGCTCGTAGTCGAACCCGCAGCAGTAGTCGCACCAGACCATCCGGCGCCCGATGCAGGTGCCGCATGAGGTGGCTCCGGGGATCAGGTGAGTGCTGACGTCTACCGGGTCTGGGCCAGGCGTCACGGCCGTATCTCGGCAGTGCTGCTGAGGCCGCCGCAACCGATCACCTACGACGCCTCATGTGCGGGTGATTGCGGATCTCCGTGTTCACCTGGGCCACGGTGCGAAGGTCGCCCTCGTCATAGGCTTCGAGCCGCTCGACATCCAGAGCGGTGCAGACCCCGCAGTGTTCGGCAGGCTCCGGCCACTGGCTCTTGTCTATGACCGCGCTACCGACGACCTTCACTGGTGACCCCGGGCGGCGTGGCGCCGGATCAGTACGTTCCTGTCGCTCACGACCGTGCCCGCCAGGGGGCCCGTCGCCTCAGAGCGTTCGATTGCCCACTCGTTGCTGCCGCCATCACCGCACCCCTTCAAGTCACCTTCGCTGCATGGGCAGCAATAGTGACCGGGGGTCAAAGGCGTTCCTAGTCGGTTTCCTGTTCCGTCAAAAAGCCGTCTCGGATGCCTTCAACGAGGCTCCGCATTCCGTCGCCGGACGAGGACGACTTCTCAAATCCCTCGAACTTGCGGACATACATTCCAACGTCATGTGGGTCCGTTACGACTATCTCCGCGTGGACCGTTTCGACAGTCACCATCCGGTCGTCACGGATGACGAAGGCATGATTGGCGATGTCGGTTTGAGGTGCGGAGAGTGGCACGACTCTGATGTCCACGTGCGTGAGGCGGGACACGGACACGATGCGGTCAAGCTGTGCAGCCATCATCTGTGGCGACACGATCCGCCAGCGGAGGACTTGTTCGGTGATGACGAAGCGAAGTCTCTTCGTGCTGTCGAACAGCACGGCCTGACGCTCAAGGCGCCCGCTGATGGTCCGGGTAAGGGCATCCTCGCTGAGGTCGTGGCGTTGCAGGATGGCGCGGATGTACTCGGGTGTCTGGAGCAGCCCGGGTACCAGGGCGGGCTGGAAGAGCCGCAGGACGGCCATCTGAGCCTCAAGGGCCTTCGCCGCCTGCTGGCCCTTATGAACGCCGGCTCGCTTGAGGAGACGCCACGCGGTGGCCTCCGTAGTGGCCGCACGGGCGGCTTCCGTGTACTCGGCCTTGATGGCGTCCGAGACGCCTATGGCGGTGAGGATGCGTTCTACGTCCGTGGCGCTCGGGAGGAGGTTGGCGTTCTCAATCTTGGAGAGCTTGGACGGGGACATGAGGGCGCTACGGGCTACCGCTTTGGCTTCCTTCCCGGATGCCTCTCGCAGCGCCCGCAGCGCGGCCCCAAGCTGTGCTTTGTTCACTCGCCGTACTTGGTCCACCAGTCGGTGAACGGTTCCGCGTGAGCGAGTGCCGTTTCCCGGTAGGCGACGTAAGCGGCGGCTTCGTCCTGCGGGAGAACGTCGGCGCCGAGGTACCCCCCGGCGTCGTCGTACCGCATCACGGCGGTGTCCTTGGAATCGAAGAGCCAGAAGTCCGGGGCGGCTTCGAGCGGGTTCGGCGCGTCCGTCACGTCGAGGATGAAGAACTCTTCCCCGCCGGTCATGTTCGTTCGGTAGCCCCAGCCCAGCTCGAAGCGGAGGTACTCCGTGAGGGGCCGCTTGAGGACGTGCACGCGGTAGACCCGCTTGCCCTCGTGGGTGAGGCTCCGGAGTTCTTCGACCCATCCGGCGTTGTAGCCCTCCGGCTGCGGCTGGCCAGCCTGGAAGGCCCGGTATGCGTCAACGTTCCCGGAGCCGCTGTAGTCGTCCAGGGTTTCCAGGCGGAATGCCTCGTGCTGGAAGCGCTCGAAGAGCTCGGCGAGGGTGCTAGATGAGGCCATCGGCAATGGCCTTCTTGATCAGCTCTACGGGGATCTCCACGAGGGTTTCGTGAGCGGGAATCTTGAGTCCGTGGTCGGTGGGCGTCTCCCCCTGGACGAGGAACGTGCCCCTGTCGGTCGCGTAGATCGTCGGGCAGTCCTTGAGGTCACAGGTGCTGATCAGCTTGGTCACCTTCATGGCTTCCGGTTCCCCTCTCCCGTTCGGCTGAGTGCCGCGTTCGATGCTCCCGAGCCTGTGACCCCGGGGTCAAGCGATCACGGTTGAGAGAACGGGAAACCGGCCGTGTCTACGTGCCCTTGATGCCCAACACCTCGTCCAGGTCGTAGCCCACCACTTCCTCAAGCTGGTCGTAGGTGCAGCTCTCAGGGGTCCGGTCGGGGCGCCAGCGGCGCCACCGGGCCGTGTGCCGAAACCTTCCTCCTTCGCCACCGTCTACGCTGTTGGTAAGGGTGTCGTACGCGACCTCGCAGACCCGCTCGGGGCTCAGCGGGATCCAGGAGAGGTCCTTCTTGCCGGTCCAGCGGCTCTGCGCGCCGGGCAGCCGGGCGCTCTCGTGGGCGGACTCCTCGGCCCAGGCCGCCCAGGGGTGCCCGGTGGCGTCGGCCATCCGCAGCGGCTGGAGTTCCTCCACCAGCTCGGCGCGGCGCTTCATGGGGAAGGCGGCGCAGACGCCCACGTGCTGGAGGGCGCCATGGGCGTCGTACAGCCCGAGCAGCAGCGATCCGACAATCGGACCGCTCTTGTGGAAACGGAAACCGGCGACGACGGCATCGGCCGTACGCTCGTGCTTGATCTTGAACATGAGGCGGGCGTCGGGCCGGTAGGGGAGATCGAGGGGTTTGGCGATCACCCCGTCGAGCCCGGCGCCCTCGAACCGCTCGAACCACTCCCGCGCGAGGGCGGGGTCGGTGGTCGCGGGCGCGAGATGAACGGGGGGCCGAGCGGTGGAAAGGGCGTCGACGAGCGCGGTACGGCGATCGGCGAGCGGGGTGTCGAGGAGCGCCTCGTCGCCCAGCGCGAGCAGGTCGAAGGCGACGAAGCTGGCGGGGGTCGCCTCGGCGAGCATCTTCACGCGGGAGGCCGCGGGGTGGATCCGCTCGGTGAGGCGGTCGAAGTCGAGCCGCCCGCCCTGAACGATGACGATCTCGCCGTCCACGACGCAGCGGGCCGGCAGATTCTCCTTCAGGGCCGCCGCCAGCTCCGGGAAGTACCGGGTCAGGGACTTGCCCGTGCGGCTGCCGATCTCGATCTCGTCGCCGTCGCGGTGGACGATGGCCCGAAAGCCGTCCCACTTGGCCTCGTACTGCATGCCGGGCGGGATCTTGGCCACGGACTTGGCGAGCATCGGCTTCACGGGCGGCATCACCGGCAGATCCATGCCTCCGATTCTGCGGTGGTACGTCCGGACCCGCCCGGTATGCGCACCCGGCCGGGCCCGCCTACCGTGGCGCACATGGGTGCTGCGGGCAATGCCATCGAGCTGGACGCGGGCGGGCGGGCGGTACGGCTGTCCAACCCGGACAAGGTGTACTTCCCCGAGCGCGGTCTCACCAAGGGGGACGTGGCCGCGTACTACCTCGCGGTCGCGGACGGCATCACCCGCGCCCTGCGCAACCGCCCCACGACCCTGGAGCGGTACCCGGACGGGGTGGAGGGCGAGTCCTTCTTCCAGAAACGGGCCCCGAAGAACCTCCCGGACTGGATCCCGACCGCCCACATCGCCTTCCCGAGCGGCCGCACGGCCGACGAG
This sequence comes from Streptomyces sp. NPDC060028, assembly GCF_042736725.1. NCBI lineage: Bacteria > Bacillati > Actinomycetota > Actinomycetes > Kitasatosporales > Streptomycetaceae > Streptomyces > Streptomyces sp. NPDC060028. Next base: position 68,833 of record NZ_JBHWVJ010000022.1, read on the forward strand.
ATCTGCCCGACCGAGCCGGCCGCCGTGCTGTGGGCCGCCAATCTGGGCTGCCTCACCTTCCACCCCTGGCCGGTGCGCCGTACGGACACCGACCGGCCCGACGAGCTGCGGATCGACCTGGATCCACAGCCGGGCACCGACTACCGCGACGCGGTGGCGGCCGCCCACGAACTGCGCGTACTCCTCGAGGAACTGGGCCTGCGCGGCTGGCCCAAGACCTCGGGCGGACGCGGGCTGCACGTCTTCGTGCCGATCGCGCCGCGCTGGACCTTCACGGAGGTCCGCAGGTGCGCCATCGCGATCGGCCGGGACCTGGAGCGCAGGATGCCGGGGAAGGTCACCACCGCCTGGTGGAAGGAGGAGCGCGGCGAGCGGATCTTCGTCGACTACAACCAGACGGCGCGCGACCGCACCATCGCCTGCGCCTACTCCGTCCGCCCGCGCCCCCACGCCCCGGTGTCGGCGCCGCTGCGCTGGGACGAACTGGACGACGCGGAGCCGCGGGACTTCGACATCGTGACGATGCCGGCGCGCTTCGCGGAACTGGGCGACCTGCACGCGGACATGGACGACCACGCCTTCGTGCTCGACGCCGCCCTGGAGCTCGCGGAGCGCCAGGAACAGGACCACGGCCTGGGCGACATGCCTTACCCCCCGGACTACCCCAAAATGCCGGGCGAACCCAAACGCGTCCAACCGAGCCGCGCCAAACACGAGGACTGACCCCGCGCGCGGTCGGGTGTCATCCGTCGCCCGGCCCCGGTCCCGGACCCTCAGTCATCTCCCACGATTCCGAGGGCGTGCCGTCCGCGTCGAGCCCGTGGAGCCACCACCTGTCCTGCCAGTTCCTGCCGCCGAAGTTGAGGGCGGCCCCCGAGTCGGCGGCCTGTCGGTAGAGGACTTCGGCCCGGTCGTGCTCCGCGGCACGCTCCAGCATGTCGGCGAGGTGGACCAGGGCGTCGGCGTTGCCCGAGTCGGCGGCCTGCCGGTAGAGGGCTTCCGCGCCGGTCCGGTCCCCGGCGAGCGCCCGGACGTCGGCGAGGTGGACCAGGGCGTCGACGTTGCCCGAGTCGGCAGCCCGCCGGTACAGGGCTTCGGCGCGGTCGCGCTCTCCGGCACGCTCCAGCATGTGCGCGATGCGGTGGAGGAGCCCGGCATTGCCGGTGTCCGCGGCCCACTGGTAGAGGGCTTCCGCTCCGGCCCGGTCCCCGGCGCGCTTCCGCATGGACAGGAGGCGGTACAGGGCGTTGACGCTCCCTGCGGCGGCGGCCTCCCGATAGAGCGGTTCGGCGCCGGCCTGGTCCCCGGCGCGCTCCAGAACGCCCGCGAGACGGACCAAGACGGTGACGCTGCCGGATTCGACAGCCTGCCGGTAGAGGTTCTCGGCGCCGGCCCGGTCCCCGGAGCGTTCCCGGATGTCCGCGAGCTGTGTCAAGGCGTCGACGTTGCCCGAGTCGGCGGCTCGCCGGTAGAGGGCTTCCGCGCCGGCTCGGTCACCGGCGCGCTCCCGCATGTCGGCGAGGTGGGCGAGCGCGTCGGCGCTGCCGGCGTCGGCGGCCCGCCGGTAAAGGGCTTCGGCTCCGGCTTGGTCCCCGGCGCCCTCCAGCCCGTCCGCGAGGCGGTACAGGGCGTGTTTGTTGCCGGCGTCGGCGGCTCGCCGGTACAGGGCTTGGGCGCCGGCCTGGTCCCCGGCCTCCTCCCGCATTCCCGCGAGACTGACCAGGGCAGTCGCGCTGCCGGATTCGACCGCACGCCACCGGAGGTGGTGCGCCCACTGGAGGCGGTGGCGGAGGTGGGCGGCGTTGGCGAGGTTGGCGAGGTCGTCGGGATGGGTGAGGTGGGTGTGGGCTGCGTGCCAGAACGAGGCGGGAGGGCACAGCCTGCTGCGGGTGGTGCGCCCTTGCTGTTCGAGGTAGTCGGCAAGCCGGAAGGCCGGTCCCGTTGAGACGGCGGGGGTGGAGGCAGGGGCCGGGCTGCCGGGGGGCCGGTGCCGGGGGCGGGCCGCAGTGCGGCGCAGGGGGGCCTGCTTGCCGTGGACGGGGCGGGCCAGCTCGGCGAAGGCGGCCGGCGCCCAGTCCTCGCCGAGCTCCTCGTAGTCGTAGTCACTGAGGTAGTCGGTGGCGGCCTCGGTGAGGAACGTCTGCGGCAGGTGCAGTCCCACGCCGAGGCGGCGGGCGTCCATCGCCGCCTCCGTGATCGCCCTGGCGCCCGGGGTGGCGTGTTCGTGGCGGCGCAGCAGTTCGGGGGCTCCGGCCAGGTCCTGTGTCACCTGGCCATGGGCTCCGGCCCGGGTGAGGGTGTCGGCCAGCAGTCCGTCGCCGCCTTCGGCCAGCGCGGCTGCGGTCCGCAGCGCTGCCTGGTCGAAGGCGTCGGGGATGGTGAGGGTGCGGCCGGCCAGGAGTTCGCGGACCCGGCTGTGCGGATCCGGCTGTCCGGGGGAGGGCAGGGCCGTGTACTGGTGGTCGTATTCGGGCCACAAAGTGCCCAGGACCAGGACGGGTGCGCGGCCGGGGTGGGTGAGAAGGGTGTGCAGGGCGGCTGCGATGCGCTCGCCCGCCCGCGGGTCCGCGAGGTAGTGCTGGGCCTCGTTCAGCCACACGACGGTGTGCGGGCGGACGCGTTCGAGGTCCTCCAGCGCGGCGTCGGCGCGGGTCGGGTCGAAGGGGTGCCACAGCCGCCACCCGTCAACGGCGAGGGGCTGGACCGCTTCCCAGCACGCCCTGGTCTTGCCGGTCGAAGACGTCCCGACCAGGACGACCATGCGGCTGTGTCCTCGCGCGGCTTCCCGCACCGCCCGGGCGAGGACGCGGTCGTGGTCCCGGCGGACGTAGCCGGGCAGCCGAGCCGTGACGGCGCCGGGCGCCTGGTCCTGGGGGGCCGGCCCCGCCGGGTGGACTTCCAGGTCGTGGGGGTTCCACTGGCCGATCGGCCGGCCCGGGCCCTGTTCTGTGCCCGGGCCCGGGCCCGGGCCCGGGCCCGGTTCCGCGCCGGGTCCCGGCTCCGCCGTGGCGCGTCGCCGCAGATCGAGCAGTTCCGGCTCCGGTAGGTGCAGCACGCGTGCCAGAGCCGCCACGGTGGCGGCCGACGGCGGGTCAGGCGCGCTCGTCTGAAAGGCCAGTTGCACGGTGGTGCGACCCAGTCGGGCCCGGGTGGCGGCCTGGACCTTGGTCAAACCGGTGGCGGCCAGGGCGTCGGACAGTCGTTGTCTCAGCTCGGCAAGGGCTGCAGCGGCCGCGGCCCGCTCCTCGTTCACGTGTCCGTCCCCTGGCCCTCGTGTGTTCGCTGTGTTCGCCGGTGTTCATCTTCGTCCGGGCCGCACCCTGGCGCACACCGCTTCCGCGACATTCGGCACGTCAACGTCCCGCCGTCCAAGGGAGCTTGCCGTGTCAGGTATCGCCGTCGTTCTGCTTCTCCTCACCGCCGCGCTGGTGTTCGTCTTCGCGCTGTTGGCCGCCGCGGCCGCGGGCAAGCTGGCCCGCCTGGACGGTGCCGGCTACCCCGCGGCCCTCACGCGGGCCGCCGCCGCGTTCGCTTCCGTACTCACCCTCGCCGCCGTCCTGATCGGGGCACTCGCCCAGCACCTCTAACAACACGAACGATCGTGCTAATATCTCTCCATGGCTTCCATCCTGAGTACGACCCTGAATGTCACGGCCCGGGTTGCTCCGGGACTGGCCGGGCGGGCGGCGTTCGCGCTGTTCGTCAAGCCCCTCGGCCGGCCGCGGGTGCGGCCGGGGGAGGCGGGGACGATGGCCGAGGCCGTGGTCGGCCGGGTGGTGGTCGACGGGATGTCCGTCACCACCTACCGCTGGGGGGACGGTGAGCGGCCCGTGCTCGTGGTGCACGGCTGGTCCTCGCGGGTCTCGCGCTTCGCCGGTTTCGTCGAGGGCCTGCGCGCACAGGGACGCAGCGTCGTGGCGTTCGACGCGCCCGGTCACGGCGAGTCCGGGGGGCGGGCCACCACCATTCGGCTGCAGCGCGAGATCATCCGCCGACTGCATCAGCGGTACGGGGACTTCTCGGGCGTCGTGGCCCACTCCTTCGGGGTGCTCTCCACCTTCTTCGCGCTGCGGGACGGCAGCGACGGCGTCGGCGGCGGCAGGAGCGGCAATAGCGGCATCGGCGGCGTTCGGGCCGATCGGATCGTCGGCATCGGGGGCATCGCCGACTTCGACTACCTCGCGGCGCAGTTCCGCGGGAACCTGGGGCTGACCGAAGCCGTCGAGCGCGCTCTGCGCGGCCATGTCCAAGAGCGGCTCTTCCCCGATGAGCCCGGCATCTGGCCGCGCTTCGACGTCTGTCGCGACCCCGGGGAGATAGCCGCGGACATCCTGCTCGTGCACGACCTCGACGACGACGTCGCGCCCCCCGCCCAGTCCCGCTCCATCGCGCGGGCCTACGGAGCGCGGGCCCGGCTGATCGAGACCCGCGGGCTCGGGCACCGCCGGATCCTCGCCGACCCCGGGGTCATCGAGGCCGCCGTGGACTTCCTCGCGGAACACGCTTCCGCGCGCAGCGAGGAGAACGCCCGATGACCGCCGTCCGCCCCGACGGATCCTCGGGCTCGCCTGCGCCGTGACCTTCCTCGCCTTCCTCGACTCCACCACGGTCAACGTCGCCTTCCCGACCTGCGGATCGGCATCCCCGAGGTGCCGCCGGCCCGCCTGACCTGGGTGGTCAGCGGCTACGTCGTACTGTTCGCCGCGCTCCTCGCCGCGGCCGGGCGCCCTGCGGACACCCTGGGTCGGCGCACCTCTTCCTGGGCTCGGCCCTCGCGTTCACCCTCACCTCGCTCGCCGCCGGCGCCGCTCCCACCGCCGAACTGCCCGTCCTGGCCCGGGCCTTGCAAGGGGCGGCCGCCGCCCGAACGATCCCGCGGGACGCGCGCGTACGGTACGCCGACTCCCCGTCGCGCCGGCACCCCGCCCCGGCCGTCGACCGGGACCTGGGGCGCGACCCGGTGTTCGCCCGCGCCAACGTCGGCGCGCTGCTCTTCGGAGCGGCGATGTACGCGTGGCTGCTGACCGACCCCTCGTACCTGATCGACCGCTGGCACTACTCGGTCCTGCAGGCCGGCTTCGGAGTCCCGGCGCCGTACTCGCCATGGCCGGCGCCCGGCATCGCGGCCACGGCGGCCCTGTTCACCGGGGCCGCCGCGGCCGCCGGCTGCTCGATGCGCGTGAAAGGCAGAACTACGCAGGGGAGTTGACGGGGAAGGGCGGCCGCTCGGGGAGTTCCTCCGGGGCGGCCGCCGCCGCACGGAGCCGGCCGAGGATGCCTCGGCCGGCCCGCTCGTAGGCCATGGGGTCCTCGTGCAGGACGGAGTGCGCGTTGGCCAGCTCCATCAGCGCGATGATCTCGAAGGCCAGCTGGGCCACGTCCAGATCCGCGTCCACATCCGCGTCTTGGGCCCCGCCGCGGAAGCCGCCCGCCAGCCGGGCCTCGTCCAGCACCCGCTCCACGTAGCGCGTCCAGTCGGCGCGCGCCGTGGCGACCTCGTCGTGGACCGGTCCGGTGCGCGAGTCGAACTCCGCGGAGACCGAGTAGAAGAAGCAGCCGCCGGGGAAGACCCGCCGCCCGGAGTAGTCGAGCCAGCGCTCGCACAGGTGCCACACCTTGGCGATGCCTGCGGGTTCCTCCCGTACGGGCCGGACGACCTGGTCGACGAACACCTCGCGCGCGGCGCGCACGGTGGCGAGCTGCAGGTCCTCCTTGGAGCCGAAGAGAGCGAAGACACCACTCTTGCTCAGGCCCAGGTCCGTGGCGATCTTCCCGAGGGACAGGCCCTCCAGGCCGTCCACCGAGGCGATGCCCATCGTCCGTTCGAGAACCGTCCGCCGCGTCTGGTTGCCGCGCTCCACCCGTCCGTCTGCCATGCGCCCATCTTACCGAACGCACGGTCGTTCACTCTGTGAGGCGGCCCGGTCCTGGGGCTGGTCCGCGCTCGCGGAGGTACGCCTCCAGCTCGGCGGCGCCGGCCAGCATCGCCCGCCCGCGGGCGGACAGACGGTCCTGCCAGTCGCTCAGTGCGGCCTGCAGCGGCTCCAGCCCGCCGGCCGCCCGAACCTGGGCGATCAGCGGGGCGATCTGCTCCAGCAGGTAGCCGCCCCGCCTGAGCTGGTGGGCCAGCCGGGCGTCCCGTACGTCGGCCTCGTCGTAGACGCGGTACCCGGTCAGCGGGTCTCGGCGCGGACTCACCAGCCCCGCGTGCTCCCATTTGCGCAGCGTCGCGGGCCGGATCCCGAGCTCCCCTGCCAGCGGCCCGATGAACGTGCCGTCCCGCCCGGACACCCCCGCGTCGGGTTCACCGGCCGTGGTGGGCGCCAGAGCGCCCAGGGCGCTCTCCACGGCCCGTAGCGTCCGCCGGTCGTCGCGCAGCTGGGCGTGGCTCTCGTCGATGAGCCGGAACGCCTCCTCGACCGCGTCCCGGTTCACGGCCCGCATGATCGACGCCGCCGTCTGGTGGGTGTGGCCGGGCACCAGGGCGAGGAACGCGCCCAGGGCGCGCGCGTGCAGCGGGGTGTAGGTGCGGTAGCCGTGGGGTGTGCGATCGGCGGCCGGAAGGATGCCGGCCTCCTCGTAGTTCCTGATGGCTTGCGTGGACAGACCGTGCCCGCGCGCCAGGTCGATCGGCCTGAGCTGCCTGGCGGTTTGAAGGTTTTGGGCCACCTGGTACCACGCCCCCGAGGATATTGCGTAAAAGTTTCAACCGAAGGTTCAACGATACCGTTGAAGGCATGGCTACTGACATCGAGGACACCGCTCATCCCGTCGAGGCCGCCGCCGTCATGCAGCTGCTGTCGGCCCGGCCGCGGCTGCTCGCCCTGGGCGAGCCGACCCATGGCGAGGACGCTCTGCTCGACGTGCGCAACGAGCTCTTCCGGCAGCTCGTCGAGCAGGAGGGCTACCGGACGATCGCGATCGAGAGCGACTGCCTGACGGGCCTGGTCGTGGACGATTACGTCGTCTCGGGCACGGGCACCCTCGACGAGGTCATGGACCGCGGATTCAGCCACGGCTTCGGCGAGTCCGCGGCCAACCGCGCACTCGTGCGCTGGATGCGGGCGTACAACGACGGCCGGCCCGCGTCCGAGCGGCTGCGCTTCGCCGGATTCGACGGCCCGCTGGAGATCACCGGCGCCGCGAGCCCCCGGCAGGCCCTCACCGCACTCCACGGCTGCCTCGCGGCCCTGGTGGACGCGGGCCTGCTTCCCTGCACCGCGGAAATGCTCGACCGCCTGCTCGGCGCCGACGACCGGTGGACCGACCCCGCCGCGATGACGGACCCCGCCCGGTCCGTGGGCCAGTCGGCAGAGGCCAGGGAGCTGCGACTGCTCGCCGATGATCTGGTGGCACTGCTCGACGCGCAGACGCCGCACCTGATCGCGGCGACCTCCCGGGAGGACTGGAACCGGGCGCGCCTGTACGGGCGCACCGCCACCGGCCTGCTGCGCTACCACTTCTGGATGGCCGACACCTCACCGAGCCGCCTGACACGGCTGGTGGGCCTGCGGGACCGGATGATGGCCGACAACCTCCTCGCCGTGGCCGAACGGGGCCCGGCACTGGTCCACGCCCACAACGGCCATCTCCAGCGCGAGAAGAGCACGATGCGGATGGGCGGCCTGCCGCTGGAGTGGTGGAGCGCCGGCGCGCTCGTGAGCGCCCACCTGGGCAAGGAGTACGCCTTCCTGGCCACGGCCCTCGGCACGATGCGGCACCGGGGAGTGGACACCCCGTCGCCGGACACCGTCGAAGGGCTCCTGTACGCGCTCCCGGGGGACCGCCACGTCATCGAGGCCGCCCGCCTGGCGGCCGGCCTCGGCGACGCGCTGCCCGCCCCCCGCGTGTCCCCGTGGTTCGGCTACGCCCCGCTCGACCCGGCCCACCTGGCGGCCGCCGACGGGATCGTGTTCGTCAAGGACGTGCCGCAGAGCCGGTGAACGGTTGTTGATCAGGCGTTGATCGGACGTCCATCTCCTGCGGCGAGGCTCTCCCGCATGTCGATGAACACCACCACCGCCACCGTCACCAGTGCCCCCGCATGGTACGAGCTCGCCCTGTGCGCCCAGACGGGGCCGGGCTTCTTCTTCCCCGAGCCCGGCTCGTCGCTGCGCGACGCGAAGCGGCTGTGCGGGGCGTGCGAGGGTCGGGCGGCGTGCCTGGAGTACGCCCTGGACAACGACGAGCGCTTCGGTGTCTGGGGCGGCCTCTCCGAAACCGAGCGCCTCGCCCTGCGTCCGCGCGGCTGACCGGACGGCGCGGCAAAGCCGAAGCCCTGACAGAGCGGGGCTCTGCCAGGGCTTCTTCGGCCGGTCTTGCGATCAGGCCGTGTGATCAGTGCTGCGATCGGGCCTTGCGGCGCGGCTTCGCGTCAGGTTTTGCGATCAGGCCTTGCGGGCCGCGATGCGCGCCGCGCGGGCGGCCAGGCGCTCGTCGAACTTGCGGGCCTCGCTGTCCAGGCCGTCCATGAAGAGCCCGAGCTCCTCCTGGGCCTTCTGGCCCTCCGGGCCGAGCCCCTCGATGTCCATGATCTTCAGGAAGCGGATCACCGGGCTCAGCACGTCGTCGTGGTGGATCCGCAGGTTGTACACCCCGCCGATCGCCATCTGGGCGGCCATCCGCTCGAAGCCGGGCATGCCGTGTCCGGGCATCCGGAAGTTGACGACGACGTCCCGAACGGCCTGCATCGTCAGGTCCGGGGCGAGCTCGAAGGCCGCGCCCAGCAGGTTGCGGTAGAAGACCATGTGCAGGTTCTCGTCCTGCGCGATGCGGGCGAGCATCCGGTCGCAGACCGGGTCACCGGACTGGTGGCCGGTGTTGCGGTGCGAGATGCGGGTCGCGAGCTCCTGGAAGGCGACGTACGCCACCGAGTGCAGCATCGAGTGGCGGTTGTCGGACTCGAAGCCCTCCGACATGTGCTGCATCCGGAACGCCTCGAGCTTGTCCGGGTCCACGGCGCGCGAGGCCAGCAGGTAATCGCGCATCACGATGCCGTGGCGGCCCTCCTCGGCGGTCCAGCGGTGCACCCAGGTGCCCCAGGCGCCGTTGCGGCCGAAGAGGGAGGCGATCTCGTGGTGGTAGCTGGGGAGGTTGTCCTCGGTCAGCAGGTTCACGACCAGCGCGATCTTGCCGATGTCGGTGACCTTGGACTGCTCCGGGTCCCAGGCCTCGCCGTCCTCGAAGAAGCCGGGGAAGTTCCGGCCGTCGCTCCACGGGACGTACTCGTGGGGCATCCAGTCCTTGGTGACCTTCAGATGGCGGTTGAGCTCCTTCTCAACCACCTCTTCCAGCGCGTACAGCAGCTTGGCGTCGGTCCACGCCTCCGAGCTGCCGAGGTGGGGAGAGGTGATCGTCACGGGTACTCCTGGGTGCAAAGCGAATTACCTACGGTTCCGTAGCCTACGGAGTCGTAGGTTAAGCCTGACATCAAGGCCAGCCAAGCCCCAGCCATGGGTATGCCCGGTTACATCCGGTTATCTATGCAGTTTGGGAGCGGTCTAGGTGGGGCAGCGAGGAGTCGAAGTCACGCGAGTAGGTGGTCTCCGCTCCCGCCTTGACGGCCGAGATCGAGGCGGGAGCGGCGGAGGGTGACGGTCGCGGGCTCAGCCCCGCCCTCCGGGCGGCACCGGGTCCTGCGCCCTGCTTCCCCCGCCTATCCGTGCCACAGGGACGCCCTGACCTCCTCGGCCGTCGTCGGGCGCAGCTCGCCGTCGAGCAGCAGCCACCGCGTGATGCCGATCGACTCCAGGAACGGCACGTCGTGGCTGGCCACCACGAGCGCCCCCTCGTGCGAATCCAGCGCGTCGGTCAGCTGCCGCACGCTCGCCAGGTCGAGGTTGTTCGTCGGCTCGTCCAGCATGAGCAGCTGCGGCGCCGGCTCCGCCAGCAGCAGCGCCGCCAGCGTCGCCCGGAACCGTTCGCCGCCCGACAGCGTGCCGGCCGGCCGGTCCGCACGCGCCCCCCGGAACAGGAAGTGCGCGAGGCGCGCCCGGATCAGGTTGTTCGTGGCGTGCGGGGCGAACCGCGCCACGTTCTCCACGACCGAGCGGCCGTCGTCCAGTACGTCCAGCCGCTGCGGCAGGAACCGCGTCGGCACGTGCGTCACCGCCTCCCCGGACTCCGCCGCGAGCTGACCCGCGATCGTCCGCAGCAGGGTGGTCTTGCCCGAGCCGTTGCGGCCCACCAGTGCGATCCGCTCCGGACCGCGCAGCTCCCACTCGCCGGCCACCGTGGCCCCGTGGGCCAGGCGCAGACCGGACAGGGTCAGCACGCGCCGCCCCGGCGGTACCTGGGTGGCGGGCAGTTCGATGCGGATCTCGTCGTCGTCCCGGACCGCCTCCACCGCCTGGTCCAGCCGCTCCTTCGCCCGCGCCAGCTTCTCGGTGTGCATGATGCGGTGTTTGCCGGCCGACTCCTGAGCCGCGCGTTTGCGGGCGCCCATGACGATCTTCGGCTCGCGCTTGGTGTCGTTCATCTTCTGGCCGTACCGCTTGCGCCGGGCCAATTTGAGGTGGGCATCGGCCAGTTCGCGTTTCTGCCGCTGTACGTCGGCCTCCGCGACCCGGACCATCCGCTCCGCCGAGTCCTGCTCGGCGGCGATCATCTCCTCGTAGTCCGTGAAGTTGCCGCCGTACCAGCGGACTTCGCCGTCGCGCAGGTCGGCGATCTGGTCGACCCGCTCCAGCAGCTCCCGGTCGTGGCTGACCAGGACCATCACCCCGGACCAGGACTCGACCGCCGCGTACAGCCGGCGCCGGGCGCGCAGGTCGAGGTTGTTGGTCGGCTCGTCCAGCAGCAGGATGTCCGGGCGGGCCAGCAACAGGGAAGCCAGCCGCAGCAGTACGCATTCGCCGCCGGACAGTTCCCCGACGGTGCGGTCCAGGCCGATCCGGGCGAGCCCGAGCTGGTCGAGCGTGGCCAGGGCCCGCTCCTCCACGTCCCAGTCGTCGCCCACCGCGGCGAAGTTGGCCTCGGTGGCCTCGCCCGCTTCGATGGCGTGCAGGGCGGCGCGGGTGGTGTGGATGCCGAGCGTCTGGTCCACGCGCAGCGCGGTGTCGAGCGTGACGGTCTGCGGGAGGTACCCGATCGTCCCGGCGGTGGACAACTGCCCGTCGGACGGGGTCAGTTCACCGGCGAGCAGTTTCAGCAGGGTGGATTTCCCGCTGCCGTTGAGCCCGATCAGGCCGGTGCGGCCGGGGCCGACAGCGAGCTGGAAGCCGTCGAAGACGGGGGTTCCGTCAGGCCAGTCGAAGGACAGGGCGGAGCAGGTGAGATAAGTCGGAGCGTGGCTCATGGAGGCCTCCAGGTTGCGTGAGTGGTGCGTGCAACGCGGGGAGACAGCCGACGGTCAGCCGATGACGAGGGTCAGGTGATGACGGTGGTCGGTGTCTCGGACCTCAGACGAGCAATGTCCTGCTCCGTTTCGACGGCGATGGGGCACCTACGAAATTACGGGCGGCCGAAGCCGCCCGCAAACGATTTAAGGACCGGACCGGGAAGTGCCTCAGCAGGAATCGCGCATGAGCTCGGTCAGGCTGTGGTCCACATCGAGGAAGAGGTGCTCCAGGCCGGGCGGTACGACCGTCGCGGCCCGTTCGAGGAACCGGTGCAGCTCGGCCGTCAGCATCAGCACGATCGCGACTCCCTCGGGTGCGTGGAACTCGACCGTGGTCCGGTCTGCGTCGTACGGGCGCACGCGCACATCGCCGTAACCGGCCGGGCGGTCCAGTCCCGCCTCCAGGAGCTCCCGCGCGAAGGTCCACGAGACCTCGACGCCCTCCAGCGTGGCGGGGGCGGGGAAGGCCATGCGGACGGCGAAGGGATCCGATCGGTCGTAGCAGAGCGTGACGGGTACGGTGTCGACCTTCGGCGCGGTGGCGACCAGTCGGGCCTGCACGGCCTGCTCGATGACAGTGATCAAGGCTCGCTCCCTTGCTGCGGATCCGCTGCCGGGCTCTGGGGTGGAGCCCGACAACCGGATAGACGCCGGAAACGGCACATCCGTGCAGGCGAAGTTGCGTGAGCTGTGTCACCGAATGGCCAGAACCCAACCGTGTGATCGCACAGCGTGACGGGCGGAGCGATGCGCGGCGCGGAGCGTGGTCTCCGCGGCGGGCTCGGCGCTGATCCCAGTACGGCTGGTTACCGCTCACTCCACAGGCGCAAAGGACCGCCCTGGTCTCCCCGTGCGCTACGCCGTCCGGGGTGGTCACGCTCGGTTCCCCGCCGCCCCGCGTCGGCCGGCGGGCGACCGTACGACGGTGGGACGCGCCCTGGACGGGGATTTGCGGGTGCGTTAGCTTCCGGCGCCATGAGACTTCTGGGAGTTGGCATGTGCACGGCCGCCCTGCTGATGGGGGTCATGGCCGCCCCGGCTCAGGCGGCGGCGGGGGAGACGGACGCCGGCTTGCGCGGCGCGAACTGGGCCCTGAAGGAGACCGGCAAGGACTCCCGCTTCCGGGGCCTTTCGGCGGTGAGCCGGTCCACGGCCTGGGTGGCCGGATCCAAGGGGACGGTGCTGCGCACGGTGGACGGCGGCCGCAGCTGGCGGGACGTCTCCCCGCCGGGCGCCGTCGCGGAGAGCCTGGAGCTGCGCGACATCGAGGCCTTCGACTCGCGCCGCGCGGTGGCCCTGTCCATCGGCGAGGGGGAGGCCTCCCGGGTGCTGCGGACCGAGGACGGCGGCGCGACCTGGACCGAGGCCTTCCGCAATCCCGACCCGCGGGCCTTCTACGACTGCCTGACCTTCTTCGACTCCCGGCACGGGCTGGCGATGAGCGACCCGGTGGACGGCGGGTTCCGCCTCCTCGCCACGGCCGACGGAGGGCGAAGCTGGCAGCCGCTGCCGAGTGCCGGGATGCCGCCGGCGCTGCCGGGCGAGGCCGGTTTCGCGGCCAGCGGGCAGTGCCTGGTCTCCGCGGGCTCCCACGACGTCTGGCTCGCCACCGGCGGCGGGGCCGCCGGACGGGTCCTGCACTCCGCCGACCGTGGCCTGACCTGGCGGGTGGCCGACTCCACAGTCCCGGCGGGCGATCCGGCGCGCGGGGTCTTCGGCCTCGCCTTCCGGGACCGTACGAGGGGCCTCGCGGTCGGGGGCGACTACCGCACCGGCCAGCCGTCACCGCGGGCCGCGGCGCTCTCCGCGGACGCGGGCCGCACCTGGCTGCAGGCGGCGACGCCCCCGCCGGCGTACCGCTCGGGGGTCGCCTGGCATCCGTTCGGCCGCGCGACGGCGCTGGCGGTGGGCCCGACCGGCACGGACGTCACCGTGGACGGGGGCCGCACCTGGCGGGCGCTGGACGCGGGCTCGTACGACACGGTCACCTGCGCGCCCGACGGGGGCTGCTGGGCGGCGGGTGAGAAGGGCCGCGTGGCCCGGCTGGAGCGGCGCTGATCATTCCGGGGTGATCAGGTCCATGCCGGGGTACTGGCCGGTGACGAAGCCGGCCGCCCGGTACACGGGTTCGCCGCCGGCGCTGGCGTGCAGCTGGACATGGTGGATGCCGGCGCCGTTCAGCCACCCGACGAGCCCGTCGACGATCCGCCGGGCGTGGCCCCGGCCGCGGGCCCCCTCGTCGGTGACGATGCCGTCGAGGTACCCGCGGCGTCCGTCGGGCCGCCGCGGGCCGGGCAGGTGGTACGTCACCCAGGCCATGCCGGAGGCGGTCAGGCGTTCGCCGGGAGCTCCGCCGGTCACCAGGCAGTGCACGTCGGGGCGTTCCACGAGCCGCTCGCGGAACCAGTCGCGGGCGGCGCCGCGCCAGGCGGCGTCGGCGGGGCCCGGGTCGACCCCCAGCGCGGCGAGGGCGACGGCGCGCAGGCGCACGAGCTCGGGTATGTCGGCGGGGACGGCGGGTCGGGGGTCCACGGCGCTCCAGTGACTCGCAGGAGAGAGGGCGGAAACCGGGGCGAGGGCGGCCGGCCGGCCAGCGCCCCGCCCAGCACTAGGCCGCCGGGTTCTCCCGTACCGCCGCGAGGTCCGCCGAGGTCTTCGTGGCGATGAACTCCGTGATGCGGTAGGCGCACACGCCCGCCAGCGTGAAGGGGTCCCCGGCCGCGATCTTCTCGATCTCCTGCCGGGAGACGCCGCCGGCCAGGATGACGCCGCCGTCGCGCGGGACCTTGCGGCCGGAGGCGAGGAAGACGCCGGACGCGTAGTAGCCGTCCAGCCAGGCGATGTGCGCGTCCATCTCTTCCTCGACGGCTTCGACGGGCGCGGTGTAGGTGAGCTCCATGACGAACATGATCGCCAGGCTACTCTCGCTCCACATGACGAGTGTGAAGACCCCCGCCGACGAGGCCGAGGCCCGGGCGATACAAGACGAACTGCGCAATCTGGTCGTGCTGGACGAGGCGGGCCCCCCGCCGGGACGCGGGCTGGTCGCCGGTGTCGACGTCGCCTACGACGACGAGCGCGACCTGGTCGCGGCCGCGGCCGTCGTCCTCGACGCCGCCACCCTCCGGGTCGTCGAGGAGGCCACCGCCGTCGGGCACGTCAGCTTCCCCTACGTGCCCGGGCTGCTCGCCTTCCGGGAGCTGCCGACCGTACTGGCCGCGCTCGACGCCCTGACCGTCACCCCCGGGCTGGTCGTCTGCGACGGCTACGGCCTGGCCCACCCGCGCGCCTTCGGCCTTGCCTGCCACCTCGGGGTGGTCACCGGACTGCCGAGCATCGGCGTCGCGAAGAACCCGTTCACCTTCACGTACGAGGAACCGGGCGCCCGGCGCGGTGACGCGGCCCCGCTGCTCGCGGCCGACGGCGCGGTGGTCGGGCGGGCGCTGCGGACGCAGGACGGCATCAAGCCGGTGTACGTCTCCGTCGGCCACCGGGTCTCGCTGGACACCGCCTGCGCGCACGCGCTGGAGTTGAGCCCCCGCTTCCGGATTCCCGAGACCACCCGGCACGCCGACTCCCTGTGCCGGCGGGCCCTGCGCGAGGCGTCCTGACCCCCGCCACGTGAGGCGGCCGAGCCCCCTCGCGCCCGGCCCCGATCAGCGGGCGTCGGCCACCCGGAAGCGGATTCCCGCCTTCTGGAGCCGGTCCAGCAGCGCGTCGCCCATCGCCACCGCCGGGGTGAGCTGACCGGCGGCCCCGGGCAGGGCGTCGTAGGCCAGGCAGAGCGCCGACTCGGCCAGCATCTTCGCCGTCTCCCCGTAGCCCGGGTCGCCGCCGGACACCTCCGTGAACACCCGGCGCCCGCCGCCCTCGCCCACGAACCGCACCGTGAACCAGCTGCGCGCCCGGCGCTGCGCGTCCGGCCCCTGCCCCGGCTCCCAGCGGCTCGCCAGCCACCGCCGTACGGGCGGGATCTGCGCCAGCGCCACCGTCGCGCCCACCGCCGCCGCGCCGCCCACCGCGACGGGCAGGTGCCGTACGGAGGCGTACTGCCGGTAGCGGAAGTCCGGCCCGTACCGCTCCAGCGCGGCCGCCGACCGGGCCACCACCTGGGGGTCCAGCGTCGGCAGCGGCAGCGCCCAGGTTCCGGTCTCCCGGCTGAACCGCGGCGCGCCGAGCGGCCCCCGGACCCGCCGCTCCGGCAGCCGGGGCTCGTGCAGCCGGCGCGCCCGGGCCGCGGCCAGGTGCTGGCGCCCGCGGCCCAGGGCGGTGAGCGCGGTGGTGAGGGTGCCGCCCGAGACGAGGGCGTTGGAGCGCATGAAGCCGTCCACGCGCAGCGGCACCCCGGCGGGCAGCTGCTGCACCGTGAAGTACGCCCCGAGGTCGGCCGGGATCGAGTCGAAACCGCACGCGTGCACGATCCGGGCGCCGGTTTCGCGGGCCCGCGCGTCGTGTTCGACGTACATCCGGTCCACGAACTCCGGCTCCCCGGTGAGGTCGAGGTAGTCGGTGCCCGCCTCGGCGCAGGCGGCGACCAGCTCCGCCCCGTACCAGATGTACGGTCCGACCGTGCTGGCCAGCACCCGGGTGGACGCGGCCAGTTCGGCCACCGCCGCCGCGTCCCGGGCGTCGGCCCGCAGCAGGGGCAGCTGCGCGCAGGACGGGTCGATGGCGGCCAGCCGCTCGCGCAGCCGCTCCAATTTCGCGGTGTCGCGGCCCGCGAGGGCCCACCGGCAGCCCGCGGGGGCGTGCGCGGCGAGGTACTCGGCGGTGAGCGCCCCCACGAATCCGGTCGCGCCGAAGAGCACGACGTCGTAGGCCCGTTCCCGATCGCCGTGCCGAACCTGTGCGTTCATGCCCGCTCCTCCCAGCTGGTGTCGGGGGCTGAGGCTAGCGTGAGTCCCGACTGTCCGTGCGACCAGGTGTGACCTGCGGTAAATGGAGGCGTCGATGAAGGCTGCGGTGCGCAGGTGGGAGGCGGTGCGGGAGTTCGCCCTCAAGCTCCCGGAGGCCGTGGAGGATCACCCGTGGGGGCCCGAGGACTGCGTGGTGAAGGTCAACAAGAAGATCTTCGTCTTCCTGGGGAACGCCGACGGCCCCCGGTCGCCCGGTCTCTCCGTGAAGCTCAAGGACGAGGCGCTGCACGGCCACGCGATGACCGCGCCCGGCGCGGAGCCCACCGGGTACGGCCTGGGCCGCTCGGGCTGGGTGTCCGTACCGCTGGGGGAGAAGGGGGCGCCTTCGCTCCAGGTCCTGTGCGAGTGGGTGGAGGAGAGCTACCGGACGGTCGCGCTCAAGCGCCACGTCAAGGAGCTCGACGCGCGGATCGGGCCAACCGGCTGAGCGCTTGCTCGCCAGGGGGCTTGTGCTGAGTGGAACACGTTCCTAGCATCACTGGTGTTACATCAGTTGTGTCACACAGTCGTACGCCAGGGAACGCAGAGAAGCCGGGGGCTCGATGGCAGTGACAGGCAACAACGGGCAGCGCGCCGCACGCGGAGGCGGCCCGCTCGCCGGAGTGCGCGTCGTCGAGCTGGCGGGCATCGGGCCGGGCCCCTTCGCCGCCATGCTCCTGGCCGACCTGGGGGCGGACGTCGTTCGGGTGGACCGCCCGGGCGGCGGCGGACTCGCGGTCGATCCGGACTTCGACATCACCAACCGCAACAAGCGCTCGGTCCTGGTCGACCTGAAGTCCGCCGAGGGTCCCGCCCGGGTCCTGGAACTGGTCGAGCGCGCCGACGTGCTCATCGAGGGTTTCCGCCCCGGCGTCGCCGAGCGGCTCGGCGTCGGTCCGGCCGACTGCCACGCCCGCAACCCGCGGCTCGTGTACGGCCGGATGACCGGCTGGGGCCAAGGCGGCCCGCTCGCCCACACCGCCGGGCACGACATCGCGTACATCGCCGTCACCGGCGCCCTCGGGATGATCGGCAACGCGGGCGAACCCCCGGCCGTGCCCGCCAACCTCGTCGGGGACTACGCGGGCGGCTCGCTCTACCTGGTCATCGGCGTCCTCGCCGCCCTCCAGCACGCCCGCACCCCCGGCGGCACCGGCCAGGTCGTGGACGCCGCCATCGTCGACGGCACCGCCCACCTCACCGCCATGATCCACGGGATGATGGCGGCCGGCGGCTGGCAGGACCGGCGCGGGGCCAACCTCCTCGACGGCGGCTGCCCCTTCTACGGGACGTACGAGACCTCCGACGGCCAGTACATGGCGGTCGGGGCGCTGGAGCAGCAGTTCTACGACACCTTCGTGGACCTGCTCGGCATCAAGGACCAGGCCCCCGCCCGCAAGGACCTCGCCCGCTGGGACGAACTGCGCGAGGCGGTCGCCGCGCGCTTCAAGTCCCGTACGCGCGCGCAGTGGACTGCGGTCTTCGAGGGCACCGACGCCTGCGTGGCGCCCGTGCTCTCGCTGCGCGAAGCCCCGCACCACCCGCACCTGGCCGCCCGCGCCACCTTCACCGAGTTCGGGGGGATCACCCAGCCGGCGCCCGCGCCCCGGTTCTCCGCGACCCCGGCCGCCGTCACCAGCGGTCCCGCCCAGCCGGGGGCGGACACCGAAAGCGTGGCCCGCGACTGGGACGTGCCCGCCCTCGTGACGAAGGAGGGCTGATGGAACTGTCGATGATGCTCGACTACGCCGGGGATCCGCGCCGGGCCGCCGACGAGGCCGCCGCACTGGAGTCGGCCGGCCTGGACGCCGTATGGGTCGCCGAGGCCTGGGGCTTCGACTCCCCGACGATCATGGGCTACCTGGCGGCCCGCACCGAGCGGATGAAGATCGGCTCGGCCATCCTCAACGTCTACTCGCGCACCCCCGCCCTCATCGCCCAGACGGCGGCCGGGCTCGACGCGATGTCGGGCGGCCGGGCGCTGCTCGGCCTCGGCGCCTCCGGCCCGCAGGTCGTCGAGGGCTGGCACGGGATGGCGTACGACAAGCCGATCGGCCGCACCCGCGAGACGGTGGAGCTGTGCCGCCGGATCTGGCGCCGCGAGACCATCGACCACCACGGCATCACCGACATGCCGCTGCCGCCCGAGAAGGGCGGCCGGCACGGGAAGCCGCTGAAGATCCTCACCCGGCCGGTGCGCGCCGGCATCCCCGTCTACGTGGCCTCGCTCGGCCCGGCGAACGTCACGATGACGGCCGAGATCGCCGACGGCTGGCTGCCCACCCTCTTCCTCCCGGAGAAGGCCCGCGCGGTGTGGGGGAGCGCGCTGGCCGAGGGCGCCGCGCGCCGGGCCCCGGAGCTCGGCCCGCTGCAGACCGTCGCGGGCGGACTGCTCGCCATCGGCGAGGGCGCGGCGGCCGTACGGGACCTCGCGCGCCCGCAGATCGCCCTGTACGTCGGAGGCATGGGCGCTCCCGGCAAGAACTTCTACAACGACCTCGCCGTCGCCTACGGGTACGGCGAGGAGGCCCGGAAGATCCAGGAGCTCTACCTGTCCGGCCGCAAGCGCGACGCGGCGGCCGCGGTGCCGGACGAGTTCTGCGAACTGATGACCCTGTGCGGGCCCGAGGGCTACGTACGGGAGCGCGTCGAGGCCTTCCGCGAGGCTGGCGTCACCATGCTCAACGTCACGCCCGTCGGCGCCGAGCCGGCCCGGCTGGTCGAAACCGTCAAGAACTGGCTTTAGGGAGCCGACCGATGAAGCGCCAGATCTTCGACGCCGACCACGAGGCGTTCCGCGAGACGGTCCGCACCTTCCTCACCAAGGAGGTGCTGCCGCACTACGAGCAGTGGGAGAAGGACGGCATCGTCAGCCGGGACGCCTGGCGGGCGGCCGGCCGGCAGGGGCTGCTGGGCATGGCCGTCCCGCAGGAGTACGGGGGCGGCGGCAACACCGACTTCCGGTACGCGGCCGTGATCGCCGAGGAGTTCACCCGGGCCGGCGCCCCCGGGCTCGCGATCGGCCTGCACAACGACATCATCGGGCCGTACCTGAGCTCCCTGGCCACCGAGGAGCAGAAGCGCCGCTGGCTGCCCGGCTTCTGCTCCGGCGAGACGATCACCGCCATCGCGATGACCGAGCCGGGAGCCGGCTCCGACCTCCAGGGGATCCGCACCAGCGCCGAGGACCGCGGCGACCACTGGGTGCTCAACGGCTCCAAGACCTTCATCTCCAACGGCATCCTGGCCGACCTGGTCATCGTGGTGGCCAAGACCACCCCGGAGGGCGGGGCGCACGGCCTGTCGCTGCTGGTCGTCGAGCGCGGCGCGGAGGGCTTCGAGCGGGGCCGCAACCTCGACAAGATCGGCCAGAAGGCCCAGGACACCGCCGAGTTGTTCTTCCACGACGTCCGCGTCCCCAAGGAGAACCTGCTCGGCGAGCTGAACGGCGCCTTCGTCCACCTGATGACCAATCTCGCGCAGGAGCGGATGGGCATCGCGATGGCCGGCATCGCCGCCGCCGAGTACCTGCTGGAGATCACCACGCAGTACGTCAAGGAGCGCGAGGCCTTCGGCCGGCCGCTGTCCAAGCTCCAGCACATCCGCTTCGAGATCGCCGAGATGGCCACCGAGTGCGCGGTCACCCGCACCTTCCTCGACCGGTGCATCAGCGACCACTCGAGCGGTGAACTGGACCATGTGCACGCCTCGATGGCCAAGTGGTGGGCCACGGAGCTCCAGAAGCGGGTGGCCGACCGCTGCCTGCAACTCCACGGCGGATACGGATACATGACCGAATACCGGGTCGCGCGGGCCTTCACCGACGGCCGCATCCAGACCATCTACGGCGGCACGACCGAGATCATGAAAGAGATCATCGGCCGTTCCCTCCTAGGCTAGAGACCAGACCTCCCCGAAAGGCTTGACCAGTGAGCACCGAAGCTTACGTATACGACGCGATCCGCACCCCGCGCGGCCGCGGCAAGGCCAACGGCGCCCTGCACGGCACCAAGCCGATCGACCTGGTCGTCGGCCTCATCCACGCCTTGCGCGAGCGCAACCCCGGCCTGGACCCGGCCACCATCGACGACATCGTGCTCGGCGTCGTCGGCCCGGTCGGCGACCAGGGCTCCGACATCGCCCGGATCGCGGCCATCGCGGCCGGGCTGCCGGACACCGTGGCCGGCGTACAGGAGAACCGCTTCTGCGCATCCGGCCTCGAGGCCGTCAACCTGGCCGCCGCCAAGGTCCGCTCCGGCTGGGAGGACCTGGTCCTCGCAGGCGGCGTGGAGTCCATGAGCCGCGTACCGATGGCCTCGGACGGCGGCGCCTGGTTCGCCGACCCGATGACCAACTGGGACACCGGCTTCGTCCCGCAGGGCATCGGCGCCGACCTGATCGCCACCATCGAGGGATTCTCCCGGCGCGACGTCGACGAGTACGCCGCCCTCTCCCAGGAGCGCGCCGCCACCGCCGTCAAGGACGGCCGCTTCGCGGGCTCCGTGGTCCCGGTCACCGACCGCAACGGCCTGGTGGTCCTGGACCACGACGAGTTCATCCGCCCGGGCACCACGGCCGACACGCTGGCCAAGCTCAAGCCCTCCTTCGCCGACATCGGCGAGCTCGGTGGTTTCGACGCCGTCGCGCTGCAGAAGTACCACTGGGTCGAGAAGATCGACCACGTCCACCACGCGGGCAACTCCTCCGGCATCGTCGACGGCGCCTCGCTCGTGGCGATCGGCTCCCGCGAGGCCGGCGAACGCAACGGTCTGCGGCCCCGCGCCCGCATCGTCTCGGCCGCGGTCTCCGGCTCCGAGCCCACCATCATGCTCACCGGTCCCGCCCCGGCCACCCGCAAGGCGCTCGCCAAGGCCGGGCTGACCATCGACGACATCGACCTGGTCGAGATCAACGAGGCCTTCGCCGGCGTCGTGCTCCGCTTCGTCAAGGACATGGGCCTCTCCCTCGACAAGGTCAACGTCAACGGCGGCGCCATCGCGCTCGGCCACCCCCTCGGCGCCACCGGCGCGATGATCCTCGGCACCGTCATCGACGAACTGGAGCGCCAGGACAAGCGCTACGGCCTCGTCACCCTCTGCGTCGGCGGCGGCATGGGCGTCGCCACGATCGTCGAACGCCTGTAGCCGTGCGGCGCAGCGCAGGTCAGACCACCCCGTAGCGCCGGGAGCCGTTGCCCGCCCCACCGGCCGATCCCGCCGGGGCCCTGCCGCCCCGGCATCCGCCGAACCAGACTTCCACGGAGAGACCCACCCCATGACCGAGACCCGCACCATCCGCTGGGAACAGGACGAGACCGGTGTCGTCACCCTGGTCCTCGACGACCCCGACCAGTCCGCCAACACGATGAACCAGGCCTTCAAGGACTCCATCGCGGCGATCGCCGACCGCGCCGAGGCCGAGAAGGACTCCATCCGCGGCATCATCTACACCTCCGCCAAGAAGACCTTCTTCGCGGGCGGCGACCTCAAGGACATGATCCGGCTGCGCCCCGAGGACGCACAGCTCGCCTTCGACACCGGCACCGAGATCAAGCGCTCGCTGCGTCGTATCGAAACCCTCGGCAAGCCCGTCGTCGCCGCCATCAACGGCGCGGCCCTCGGCGGCGGTTACGAGATCTGCCTCGCCTCCCACCACCGCGTCGCCCTCGACGCGCCCGGCTCGAAGATCGGCCTGCCCGAGGTCACCCTCGGCCTGCTCCCCGCCGGCGGCGGTGTCACCCGTACCGTCCGCCTGATGGGCATCGCCGACGCGCTGCTCAAGGTGCTGCTCCAGGGCACCCAGTACAACCCCCAGCGCGCCCTGGACAACGGCCTGGTCCACGAACTGGCCGCCACCCCCGAGGAGATGCTCGCCAAGGCGCACGCCTTCATCGACGCGAATCCGGAGTC
Organism: Streptomyces sp. NPDC060028; assembly: GCF_042736725.1. Taxonomy (NCBI): domain Bacteria; kingdom Bacillati; phylum Actinomycetota; class Actinomycetes; order Kitasatosporales; family Streptomycetaceae; genus Streptomyces; species Streptomyces sp. NPDC060028. The sequence continues at coordinate 90,975 of NZ_JBHWVJ010000022.1, forward strand.
CAAGCAGCCCTGGGACGCCCCCGGCTACAAGATCCCGGGCGGTACGCCGTCCAACCCGCGCTTCGCCGCCAACCTCCCGGCCTTCCCGGCCAGCCTGAAGAAGCAGCTCAACGGAGCCCCGTACCCGGCCCCGCGCAACATCCTGGCCTGCGCCGTCGAAGGCTCCCAGGTGGACTTCGAGACCGCCCTGACCATCGAGGCCCGCTACTTCACCGAGCTGGTCACCGGGCAGACCGCCAAGAACATGATCCAGGCGTTCTTCTTCGACCTCCAGGCGGTCAACGCCGGCCGCAGCCGCCCGCAGGGCATCGCGCCGCGCAAGGTCACCAAGGTCGCCGTGCTCGGCGCGGGCATGATGGGCGCGGGCATCGCCTACTCCTGTGCCCGCGCGGGCATCGAGGTGGTCCTCAAGGACGTCACCCCCGAGGCCGCCGCCAAGGGCAAGGCGTACTCCGAGAAGCTGCTCGACAAGGCCTTCTCCCGGGGCCGCACCACCGAGGCCAAGCGGGCCGAGCTGCTGGCCCGGATCACCCCCACGGCTGAAGCCGCCGACCTGGCGGGCTGCGACGCCGTCATCGAGGCCGTCTTCGAGGACACCGCGCTCAAGCACAAGGTGTTCCAGGAGATCCAGGACGTCATCGACCCCGACGCGCTGCTCTGCTCCAACACCTCCACCCTGCCGATCTCCGGGCTCGCGGAGGGCGTGAAGCGGCCCGCCGACTTCATCGGCCTGCACTTCTTCTCGCCCGTCGACAAGATGCCGCTGGTGGAGATCATCAAGGGCGAGCGCACCGGCGACGAGGCCATCGCCCGCGCCTTCGACCTGGTCCGCCAGATCAACAAGACCCCGATCGTGGTCAACGACTCGCGCGGCTTCTTCACCTCGCGCGTCATCGGCCAGTTCATCAACGAGGGCGTGGCGATGGTCGGCGAGGGCATCGAGCCCGCCTCGATCGAGCAGGCCGCGGCCCAGGCCGGGTACCCCGCCAAGGTGCTCTCCCTGATGGACGAGCTGACCCTCACCCTGCCGCGCAAGATCCGCAACGAGACCCGCAAGGCCTTCGAGGCCGAGGGCCGGGCGTGGGCCGAGCACCCCGCCGACACCGTCATCGACCGCATGGTCGACGAGTTCGACCGCCCCGGCCGCAGCGGTGGCGGCGGCTTCTACGAGTACGACGAGGCGGGCAAGCGGTCCCGCATCTGGCCGGGCCTGCGCGAGCACTTCACCAAGCCGGGCGTGGAGATCCCCTTCGAGGACATGAAGGAGCGGATGCTCTTCTCCGAGGCGCTGGACACCGTCCGCTGCCTCGACGAGGGCGTGCTCACCTCGATCGCCGACGCCAACATCGGCTCCGTCATGGGCATCGGCTTCCCGGCCTGGACCGGTGGCGTGATCCAGTACGTCAACGGCTACGAGGGCGGCCTGGCGGGCTTCGTCGCCCGCGCCCGCGAGCTGGCCGAGAAGTACGGCGAGCGCTTCACCCCGCCGGCCTCCCTGGTGGCGAAGGCCGAGCGCGGCGAGACGTACGCCGACTAGTTCCGCGAACGGGGAGGGGCTGCCGTGCCGCGCGCCGGCGGCGGCAGCCCTTCCCCGTCGTCCCCCTCCAGCGGCCCCGAGGTTCGAACGGGCGTGCCGCGGCTGGCTATGCTGCTCCCCGAGCTGCGCCCAAGCCGCCGAGTCCGCGTGGTGCTCACGCGCGTGACGGCCCCCTCCGGTGACGACGCGACCGATGACAACCACGATGAAGGGGCGACGGATGCACAGGCCGGCCGCTGGACATGCCGTGACGACGACGGCCGCCGCGCTCGCCGCGCTGCTGCTGTCGGGATGCGGCTCGCCCGGCGAGGGCGACGGCGACGACCGGCAGCCGACCGCCGCCCCGGCCGACAAGGGCCCGGTCTGCGTCGGCGACGCGTCGAAGGACGGGGTGCGACTCCTGCGCGGGGGCGGCTTCCGGCTGCCGGGCGCGGGCGGGGCGCAGTACACCGCCGCGACCGCCGACGGCGCCACCCGCACCGCGGTCCTGCGCGACGGAGCCACGTACGAGGACGGCCAGCGGGAGCAGACCGTCACGGCAGGCCAGCAGGTCACGTTCGCGGGCCACGCCTACACCGTCGGCCAGATCTGCTCGTACCGCGTCGTCCTGGAACCGCGGGACGCGCAGGACCGTACCGCCCTCGCCGCGGCCCCCGCGTCGATGAAGTCGGCCGGCGGCCCCGCGGACAACGGGCTGTGCTTCACCGGCAACCCCGAGGTGCTGGCCGCCGCGTCGAAGGGATTCCCCGCCGAGGGCGCCACGCTGTCGATCCTCGCCAACGGCGGAGTGACCCGCTTCCCCACCGGCCTGTCCCTCACGGTCTCCGCCATCGACCCGAAGGCGGGAACGGCCCATTTCACGGGCGCCTGCGCGGCCGTCATGGTGGCCGACTACGAGGACGTCCGGATCGGGGACACCGTGGAGCTGGCGGGCGCCCACTTCCAGGTGGCGGAGCTGACGGAGCAGGCGGTACGCCTGCGGCGCACGGCGTAGGCCGGCCGGACGGGCCCACGGGCCCTCGCAGCACTAGGCCGTGTTTTAGAAGTCGCGGGCGGCCAGCCATTTGGTGAGGTCGCCCGCG